>DDBY01000185.1 GCA_002334985.1 Micavibrio sp. UBA2020 | reverse complement strand
GTATTGGCCATGAACAGCACAAAATCATGTAGCTGTTCAGCATGCCATTTATAACGGGGGCTTTTGGGGTTTGCGGCATTCTTGCGCGTTGCCTCGTAAAGCTGCTTATATTCATTCGGCGTGAACCAAGGGCGGTGTTCAACCTTGCTCTGCCGCCGATATGGGTCAGAAAGATTGGGCACTTGATCTACCCACCCATGACGATGGGCGGTTTTCAAGATCATGCTCAAAGTGACAATTTCATTATGAATGGTATTCCGGGCTGGCGGTTGCCACGCCCCTTTTTCTTCTTCGTTCCAGCCTTCGGGCTGGGTCATGCGGTGGGCACGATATTCCTGCGCCACACCTGCGGAGATTTCAGGCAAGGGTCTATTGCCTAAATAAGGCAGCAGGTGAAGCCGGATACGGTCTTTATGACCTTGCACCCATTTAGGGCTTCGATGGCCTTTGGTGACGGCCTCGTATTCCTCCGCGAATTTCTCGGCAGCTTCGGCAAAGGTCTTTTCTCTCTCCAGCAGTCCTGCGCGGGCTTTGCCCTTCATTTCGAGATACCAGTCCTCGGCCACCTGCTTGGCCAAGGCAAGACTTGTTTCTTTGGTGCTCTTGCGCACCTGCGTGCTATTACCAAAGGATGCGGCACAGTGCCATGCCCCCTCTGGCGTTCTGCGGAATAGCTGCACTTTGCCATTGAGGATTTTATGCGTACCCGACTCGTTCACAACCGCTTGGGGCGTTCTGGGCGCTGGCTTGGTCTTTCCGGTCAGGGTCCAGTACCAATCCTCGGCAATGGCCGTGGCTCGGTCAAAATCCTTTTCTCCGGTGCTTTTACGGTGATTTTTGCTCTGCCAGTAAATCGAGGCATACCAAAGCTCGCTGTCTGGTCTTTGGTAAAGGCGGGCTTTGCCGTTGAGGATTTCATGCGATTCCATGCTACTAGTCCTCCGTGCGCTAAACGTGCTAGCTACGTGCTAGCTATTTTTAGTGTATCACGGGGATTCTTCTGGGAAAAGCTTGGCATTTTTCCAAAGAAAAAGCCCTTGATGTACAAGGGCTTGACGTTCGGAAGATTGGTTGCGGGGGCAGGATTTGAACCTGCGGCCTTCAGGTTATGAGCCTGACGAGCTACCGGGCTGCTCCACCCCGCGATAACCTTACAAGTTGCCTTGGCGACAGCAACCGGCCCAGACGGGCGTATTCAGTTCGCAGAACATATAGGATTGCCTCCGCCAAAGCAACCCCTTTACGACAAAAAAGAGAAAATACTGAAAAATCAGCATAAATTAACGTCTTTACCGCCTTTTGGCCGCTTCTATAATGGATAAGGTTCAGTAATTTGGCGGCCGCCCGCGGGAGCCGCCTACAAGGGGAGAAGCACCATGACGGCACCGTCTTCCACGGCTTTGCAGTACAACTCCGGCTTCGGCAATGAATTCGCGAGCGAAGCCCGCGCCGGCGCCCTGCCCGATGGCCAGAATACCCCGCAGAAACCCGCGCACGGGCTTTATGCCGAGCAGATTTCAGGCTCCGCCTTCACCGCGCCGCGCGTGCATAACCTGCGCAGCTGGTTTTACCGCATCCACCCGTCGGTCAAACACAAACCCTATACGCCCTACGCGCAGCCGCTGTTCAAAAGCGCCCCCTTCGCGCCCGCAAACCCGAGCCAGCTGCGCTGGGACCCGCCCGCCATGCCGAGCAAACCGACAGATATCATCGACGGCATTTTGACCATGGCCGGCAACGGTGATACAGCCAGCTGGAGCGGCATGGCTGCACATGTCTATGCCGCGAACAAATCGATGGAGACGCGGTTTTTCTACAACGGCGATGGCGAGATGCTGTTCGTCCCCGAAAGCGGCGCGCTTTTTTTCCGTACCGAAATGGGGCAACTGCATGTCGCCCCTGGTGAAATCTGCGTTATTCCGCGCGGCATAAAATTCGCCATTGATTTGCCCGACGGCAGCGCGCGCGGCTATATCTGCGAGAATTACGGTGCGCCGTTTACGCTGCCCGACCTTGGGCCTATCGGCGCGAATGGGCTTGCCCTGCCGCGCGATTTTCTTGCGCCCATTGCGGCATTCGAAGACCGCAGCGGAGATTTCACCGTCATCGCAAAATTCGACGGCGCGCTGTGGCAATCGCCCATCGGCCATTCGCCGCTGGATGTAGTGGCATGGCACGGCAATTACACACCGTATAAATATGACCTGAAGAAATTTCAGGCTATCAATACCGTCAGCTTCGACCATTGCGACCCGTCGATTTTTACCGTGCTCACATCGCAAAGCGGCACGCCGGGCGTTGCCAATGTGGATTTCGTGATTTTCCCCGACCGCTGGATGGTGGCCGAGCATACTTTCCGCCCGCCCTATTTCCACCGCAACCTGATGAGCGAGTTCATGGGGCTTATCAAAGGCGTTTATGATGGAAAAGAAGCCGGCGGATTCGCGCCCGGCGGCTGCTCGCTGCACAATTCAATGTCAGCGCACGGCCCCGACGCGCATGTGGTGGAGAAAGCGGAGAATGCGGATTTGAAACCCGTATATCTGTCCGGCACAATGGCGTTTATGTTCGAGAGCAAATACATCCTGCGCCCGACCGAAGCAGCGCTTAAAACAGGCCTGCAGGAAAACTATTACGAAGTTTGGCAGGGAATCCCGAAGAAGTTCAAGGGATAGCAAACGACTACTCTACCGCGCCGAGCCGTGATTGGATGAAAACATCCTTCTGTGCCGCATCCATAGCGGTCGGGATACCGATTACGGCCGGCACGCAGGATTTCCAACTCATATCCGCCAGACGCCAGGCATCCCCCGCGCGCACCAAAAGCAGCACGGCCTCGCTGCCGCGGTCCTGCACATAGAGCGGCTGCGAATAGCTCGTCCATCCGGAAATTTTTATGCGCGCAGCACCCGCATCACCTTTATAGGTATGAAGCACATCTGCCTGCGTCCATGAATTTTCGTGATGAGGGTTTTCCGCCTCGGCGTGATAATCAACAATTGAAACTCTTACGATAAGCTCCGCCGCCGCCTTTAGCTCCGCGAATTGTTCAGGCGTCTGCGGGTTGCAGGGCGAGGTCGCCTGGGCCCCTGCGGAAATGAAAAGAAAAGCAGCGCACAGCGCAAAAAAGGAACGCTTCATAAAAAATCCTCCTAGAAAAAAATTCAAGCGCCCAAACGCGGTGGGCAGCTTAACAATACCTATCAGCAGGCATGAATTAAACGCAAAAAAGCCGGTCTATAAAAGACCGGCTTTTTACTTGCGAATTGTATCGATTTACTCGTTGGAAGTTTGAGTTTGGAAGACCTGGCAGCGACCTACTCTCCCGTGTCTTAAGACAAAGTACCATCGGCGATGAGGCTTTTCACGTCCGAGTTCGGAATGGGATCGGGTGTTTCATCCTCTCTATGACCACCAAGTCATCCAAACTCAAAGTTCCAACTGACACCTTAAAAGCTTTAATTGCAGCTTTGTAATCGTGTGTACACGAAAATTTATTCGTGTTTACAACACACTGTGGCTTTATCACTACGCGTGGTAATGATTCAAGCCGATCGAGCTATTAGTACCAGTAAGCTGAGGGTATCACTACCCTTACACATCTGGCCTATCAACGTCGTAGTCTTCGACGACTCTCAGGGAATACTTGTTTTGAGGTGAGTTTCACGCTTAGATGCTTTCAGCGTTTATCTCGTCCGTACGTAGCTACCCAGCTATGCCGTTGGCACGACAACTGGTCTACCAGAGGTACGTCAAACCCGGTCCTCTCGTACTAGGGTCCGCTCCTCTCAATATTCCAACACCCACGGTAGATAGGGACCGAACTGTCTCACGACGTTCTGAACCCAGCTCACGTACCTCTTTAA
>DDBY01000228.1 GCA_002334985.1 Micavibrio sp. UBA2020 | reverse complement strand
TTATGAATTCCGCGACCGCATCGTGAAGGAATGGGGCTTCGAAATGAAAATCGAGATGTGCCCCCCCGAAGCAGACATGGACCAAACGCTGCCCCCCGCCACACGCGCCGCCGCACGCAAGACCGAAGGCCTGAAAAACCTGATGGCGCGCGAAAAATACAAGGGCATGATTGTCGGCATCCGCCGTGACGAGCAAAGCATGCGCGCCAAAGAGCGCGTGTTCAGCCCCCGCTCTTTCGACGGCACATGGGATTACAAAGACCAGCCCGCGGAATTCTGGGACCAGTATAAAACCGACTTCCCCGAAGGCACGCATGTGCGCATCCACCCCATTTTGCACTGGCGCGAAATCGACATCTGGCGCTATACCTTGCGCGAAAATATTCCGATTGTGCCGCTGTATCTGGCGCAGAACGGCATGCGTTACCGCTCGCTGGGTGAAAAGAACATCACCAAACCTATTCAGAGCAACGCCGCCAGCATCGAAGAAATCATCGCCGAGCTGGAAACCACCAAAACATCCGAGCGCGCAGGGCGCACCATGGACAGCGAAACCGAAGACAGTTTCGAGCGCCTGCGCCGCAGCGGTTATATGTGATACGGGGATATTAAGATATGACGCACAGTTCTTCCGCCGCCGCACTCCGCGATGCAGACACCAGCCGCAAGCTCGGCGTGGTTATCGTCGGGCATGTGGACCACGGTAAATCCACGCTTATCGGCCGCCTGCTCTATGACACCGGCAGTTTCATGGAAGGCAAATACGAAGAGCTGAAAGCCGTTTGCGAACGCCGCGGCGTGCCGTTTGAATGGTCGTTCCTGCTCGACGCTTTTCAGGCGGAACGCGACCAGGCCATCACCATCGATACCACGCAAATCTGGTTTAAAACGCGCAAGCGTAATTGCATGATTATCGATGCGCCCGGCCACCGCGAATTTTTGAAAAACATGATTTCCGGCGCGGCCTTCGCCGATGCCGCCATTCTGGTTGTGGATGCAAAAGAAGGCGTGCGCGAACAAACCCGCCGTCATGCTTATCTTCTGCACCTGCTCGGGCTTAAGCAAATCGTCGTCGTGGTCAATAAAATGGACGCTGCCGATTATACGGAGGCACGTTTTAACGAGGTCAGCGGCGAGATTACCGCCTACCTCGCCGGTATAGGCCTCGCGCCGCGCCAGATTATCCCCATCGCCGCGCGGCATGGCGAAAACATCGCGCAAGGTTCGCCCAACATGCCTTGGTACAAAGGCCCCATTCTTATCGACATGCTGGACACGATGGAGCCCGTCCTGCCCGCGCCCGAGCGCCCGCTGCGCTTCCCCGTGCAGGACGTTTACCGTTTTGACGAAACCCGCATCATCGCAGGCCGCATTGAATCGGGCAGCCTGCGCACGGGCGATAAACTTCTGTTTTCCCCCTCCGGCCGCAGCGCCCATGTCGTTTCCATCGAAAAATGGAGCGTACCCGCCGCCCCCATGGAGGCACAAGCAGGCGAGTCTATCGGTATCACCCTTGACCAACCGATTTTCGTGGCGCGCGGCGATGTCGCCAGCCATGCGGAAAAAGCGCCCGTTCTGGCCAACCGCTTCCGTGTCAGCCTGTTCTGGCTTGGCAAAAAGCCGCTGCAGGCCGGCAAGGTCTATAAGATGAAGCTATCGACCTACGAAGCCGCCGTCACGGTGGAGAGCATCGAGCGCGTTATCAGCACCGAAGACCTTTCCAGCGCGGACAAGCCCGAAGTCGCCATTAACGAGATGGCGGAAGTCACTTTCCGCAGCCGCGAGATTATCGCGCTCGATGCGCATGGGGACAACCCGCTGATGGGGCGCGCCGTTCTGGTTGAAAACCACGACGTTGTCGGCGGCGGGATTATTTCCGGTGAGGGGCTTGAAGACCTGCGCGTGACGCTTACGCAGTCGCAAGCCAATCTTTTTGCCGTTGACCACCTGCTGCCGCGCGAAAGCCGGGCGGTACGCAACGGCCATCACGGCGCCGTTATCTGGCTGACCGGCCTTTCGGGTGCGGGGAAATCCACGCTGGCTATGCGCGTCGAACATGCGCTTTTTAACCGGGGTTTCCAGACCTACGTCCTTGACGGCGACAACGTGCGCCGCGGTCTCAACAACGACCTCGGCTTCAGCCCCGAAGACCGCGCGGAAAATATCCGGCGCGTGGGCGAAGTGGCCGCACTGATGGCCGACGCAGGGCTTGTCTGCATCACTGCGTTTATCTCCCCCTACTGCGCAGACAGGCTGAAGGCGCGCGCGGCAGCGGGCGATGATTTTCACGAAATCTACGTCAAGGCCGATGTCGCCACCTGCGAGGGGCGCGACCCCAAAGGGCTTTACAAAAAAGCCCGCGCCGGAGAAATCCATGAATTTACAGGCATTTCCGCACCGTACGAAGCCCCCGATGCGCCGGAACTTGTCGTCGATACACAGGCACATAATATCGACGCCTGCGTCGAAATGGTGCTAGAATACATAGAAGACGCCACAGCGCGCCGTGACCAGAAGAAACGCGCCGTGCAGGCCTAAAACCTGCCTGCACCTGATGGGAGGAAAAACATGAGGACTGTGATGAAAAACTTTGCGACTGGCATATCCGAAGCACTTAGCCTGCTTATCGTCGAAGATGAATTCGTCGATATCGAAATGACCCGCAAAAAGCTTGCCCGCTGCGCGCCGCAGGCGACGCTGGATGTCGCAAAAACAACCGCACAAGCCGTCGAAAAAATGCGCAGCAAGCGCTATCACTGTGTCTTACTCGACCTGAACCTGCCGGATTCTGTCGGCCCCAGTTCCATTGCCGATATTCGCAAAATAGACAAAAGCACGCCGATTATCGTCCTGACGGGCTTTGCATCGCCCATCACCGTAGAAGAGGCGCTAAAAGCCGGTGCGCAAAAGGTTCTCTCCAAGGGGGACCTTAACGACATGACACTGGGCGATGCGCTGGCTGCGGCTTGTAAATAAAGATCAGCCTAGTTCTTGCCATCCTGCTGTAGGGTGACGGAGCGGAACCAGAAATTTTCAATCGCCGCCATCAGGCGCATGACGCCCGAAAAATCATTGGCTTTGGTGACAAAGGCATTGGCATGGTTTTCGTAGCAACGCACGATGTCTCTGTCGGCGTTTGAACCTGACAGCATAATCACAGGAATGGCGCGCAAATCCGGATTGGCCTTTATTTCCGCCAGCACTTCGTGCCCGTTTTTACGCGGCATATTGATATCAAGCAAAATGATATCAGGACGCGGTGCAGACGTGTAATCGCCTTCACGCGCAAGGAAATCCATAACCGCCTGCCCGTCCGGCACGATGTGCAGGGATGTCTTGCAGCTCATACGGTTGACCGCCTCCTGAACAAAAAAGGCGTCGGTTTTTTCATCTTCTGCAATCAAGATGGTAAAAGGTTCACGGTTAGACCTTGGTTGCATGCGCGTCTCCTTCAAACGTGCTGCGTGTTTCTACATAGTCAGGCAGCGTAAATACAAAGCGGCTGCCGCCTTGATAGTTTTTGTCCAGATATATCTGGCCGCTGTGATAGCGGATAATGCGCTGGCAGATAGCAAGGCCGATACCCTGCCCTGCGTATGGGCTTTCGTCACCGTGCAGGCGCTGGAACAGCAAAAACACCTTGTCCGCGAAACGCGGGTCGATGCCGATGCCGTTATCCGTCACCGTAATATGCCAGTCACTGCCTACGCGCTCCGCGTCCACACGAATATGGGGTGACGTATCCGGCTTTCGGTATTTGATGGCGTTTTCAATGAGGTTCTGGAATACGCGCAACAATTCTGCCTCAACACCGCGCACGGTGGGCAAACGGCCGTTTTCCACATCCGCCGCGCTTTCGTTTATCTGCGCCGTCAGGTTCAGCTTGGCCGCCTCCAGAACGCGCTCAAGGTCAACGTCGCGGAATTCGCCCGTATTGCTGCCGATGCGCGCGTAATCCAGCAGGCTTTCAATCATGCCGCGCATTTTCGCGCTGCTTTCCGTGATAATCCGCAGGAAACGTTTCCCCTCTTCATCGAACTTTTCGCCGTAGCTTTCCTGCAAAAACTCCGCGCACATGCCCATGTGCCGCACCGGCGCCTTCAGGTCGTGCGATACGACATAAGCAAATTCCTCAAGCGCGGTGTTGGAGCGCAAAAGCTCAGAGCGGGCACGTTTTTCCTCGGTCGTCACCTCGGTGAACATGATAAGTCCGCCGATATAGCCATCGCTATCGCGCCATGGGTGCAGCGCCCAGCGCACCCATTCTGTACGTCCATCGGGGCGCACCCAGGCATCTTCGTCCCGCGAAAGGGTCTCGCCGCGCATCACGCGCTGGTGATGGTCGAGCCATTCCGGCATTTCCAGTATTTCGGGGAAAACGTCATAATGCGAACGCCCGATGATGTCTTTTTCTTTCAACCCGTAATCTTTCAGCCAGCGGTCGCTGGTCATGATATAGCGCATCTGACGGTCGAACATGGCCACCGCCGCCGGCGTATGGCGCACCAGCATGCGCATGCGCGCCTCGCTTGCGATGATTTCGTGCGCTTTGCGGTCAACTTCCTGCTGTACGATTTCCGCCTTGCGCGACATGACAATCAGGAACATCGCCAGCAGGGATGTAAAGGTCATACCGCCAAAAAGCACAACTATAGGCCCGTTATTGTGCAGCCGGTCTTCGAGCAAAGGCGTGCTCTGCCACACCACCGTCCATTGCTGCTGCTTGACTTCCAGTACCTTGCGGATGGAAAACATCGATTTTTGCGAATAATCCGCATCGCTACGGCTGCTGAAAATCAGATATTTCGGGTCAACCGTGTCACCGTCGTATATATCCAGAAAAATTTCTTCCTGATGGTCCGGCTTCTCCATCAGGTCTTTCATAAACTTGCGCGCAATGAACGGGGCATATATCCATCCTTTGAAGGCCGCGCGGCGCTGTTCTTCGGTATCCACGACTGCGCCACG
>DDBY01000018.1:7444-10304 GCA_002334985.1 Micavibrio sp. UBA2020 | reverse complement strand
CGCTTTTTATAAAGCGGCGACAGGCGGGCCCAGAAAGAGCCCGCCTTGCCGTTTTTATCGCCTGTTGAATGGATGTCGTTCATCTGCCTGTTTCTGCGTTACGGCGTGGTCGGTGCAGGTTGCTGCGGGGCAGGCGCGGGGGCGCTGCCAGCGGAGCGGTAAAGCGAAATCCCCTGCAGAACGTCGATAGCGCGGATAAGTTGGTAATCGTCGTTCTTGTCCGCTTCGGCTTTCGCGTCTTTGCCAGCAGGCTTGGTGGCGTCTTTGCCTGCGGCGTCTTCAGGCTTTTTGCCATCGGGCTGCAACGTCGGCTCTTCGACCTTTTCGGCCGCGTTCGGGTTTTTGAGCGAGCCTTTCAGGTCTGCTTCGTGGATTTCGCCAAAAGCGTTTTTCTCTTCGACGATTTTGGCGCGTTCGACCACGATATCCGGCGTGATGCCAAGTCCCTGAATGGATTTGCCGGACGGGGTGTAGTAGCGCGCCGTCGTCAACTTGATGGAACCGCCGCCCGGTACTTCGAGCAGCGTTTGCACGGAGCCTTTGCCAAAGGACGTCGTGCCCATGACAATGCCGCGCTTGTGGTCTTGCAGCGCACCCGCGACAATTTCAGATGCCGATGCAGAACCGCCATTCACCAAAACCACAACCGGCAGGCCGCGGGCAAGGTCGCCCGGGGTTGCGTTGTCGCGGCGGGTGTCTTCTGCTTTGCGCCCGCGGGTGGAAACGATTTCGCCTTTATCGAGGAAGGCGTCGGATACGGCAATTGCCTGGTCAAGCAGGCCGCCCGGGTTGTTGCGCAGGTCAAGGACGTAGCCGATGATTTTGCTGCCGGCTTCTTTGTCTATATCCTGAAACGCTTTTTGCAGGCCGGTGAAGGTCTGGCCGTTGAAAGCGGACATACGGATATAACCGACATTGCCGCCTTCGACGCGGGAGCGGACGGATTTAATCTGGATAACGTCACGCGTCAGCGTCAGGCGCATCGGCTCCGCCGCGCCGGCGCGGACAATGGTCAGCACGATGTTGGTGCCGACACGGCCGCGCATTTTATCGACGGCGTCGTTCAGCGACATGCCCATAACCTGCTGGCCGTCGATTTCGACGATAAGGTCGCCGGACTGGACGCCGGCGCGGGCGGCAGGGGTATCGTCAATCGGGGATACGACTTTGACAACGCCGTTTTCCATGGTGACTTCGATGCCAAGGCCGCCAAATTCGCCGCGGTTCTGCACCGACATCGCCTTGGTTTCTTCCTCGGTCATATAGGTGGAGTGGGGGTCGAGGTTCGACAGCATCCCGACCAGCGCATATTCCAGCAGCTTGCGGTCTTCGACGGGGTCAACATAATCGGCGCGTACGCGTTCAAACACTTCGCCAAACAGGTCAAGCGCGCGGTAGGTATTGGCTGGAACGGATTTTCCGGCCGAACGTGCCTGCCCGCCACCTGCGAAAACAGCCGTATAGGACGTCGTCATAAAGACGGCGATAGCAAGGGCACTGGCGGCGGCGGTCAGTTTTTTTCTTGTCGAAGTCATGGCTATATCTTGTCCTGTTTGCGTTGTGCGACCAGAATTTTCTGGGGATTGACGGGGGTGCCGTTACGGCGGAGTTCGTAGTAAACGGGGTGATGTTCTGTGTCGGACTTATCGACGCTGCCGACAGGCTCGCCGGCGGCGACGCGTGCGCCCACGACGGTATCGACACGGCCGAGGCCGGCTATAAGGCTATGATACCCCCCGGCGTGCTCGACAATCAAGATATGCTTGTATTTGTGGAACGGGCCGGCGAAGCGCACAACGCCTGCCAGCGGTGTGACCACGCGGGCATTGCCGCGGGCGTTATAGGTAATGCCCTTGCTGGGTGCGCCAAGGTCATCGATGTCGCCAAATGCCGTGCGCACCGTGCCCGGCACGGGGGAGCTGGCCGTGCCTGTGGGCGCGCGCAAATCAGGTGCGCCCGCCGTGCGGTCTTGCGCCGCCGCTTTTTGCGCGGCTTGCGCAGGCGTGGGTTTTGCGCGCGGCGTTTCAATTTTTTCAACAAGTTCTTCGAGGTTTTTGGCTTCGCGGGTCAGGCGGGCGACTTCGGCATTGTTGGCGTCGCGTTCTGCCTCGGTTTGTTTGAGGGCGCTGCGGCGTTCTTCAAGCAGTTTGTTCAGTTTTTCTTCGTCTGCGTTGATATTGGCGAGAGCCTGCTGCTGCGCCGTGCGCTGCGCGGCGATATCGTTTTCGATTTTATCGAGCGCTGCAATTTCCGCGCGCAGGGCAGATGATTTTTCATGCAGCTGCGGGATAAGCGTTTTCATCAGGCGTGCGGCGCGCGCGGCCTCCAGCGGGTCGGACTGCGTCATCATTGTCGGGGTGGATGTACGGGTGAAACGCTGCGCTGCGGTGACAAGCCCGCCGACGGCCTCTTGCTCTGAAAACAATTTGTCTTGCAGGGCGGATTTTTGCCTTTGCAGTTCTGCCGCGCGGCGTTTGCTGGTGGAAAGGTCTTCTTCCAGCTTGCGCAGGCCTTTTGACATATCAATCAGTTTTTTTTGCAGGTCTGTGGTTTCCTGCTCCAGCGCGCGGGATTTACGGCTGAGCGCGTTTTGCGTCGCCTGTTTTTGTTCTATCGCGGCTTCGATTTTCTTTTTTTGTGTGGCTTCCTGCGCTTGGGCGGGCAGGGATGTGCCCGCGCATAAAGCCAGCAGGAAAAATGCCATCAGCGGGGTATGTGCGGCGGTCAAACGCGGCATCTTGTGGCGACCTTCAGGCCCTGTGATACGGATGCCCCGCAAGGATTTGCTGGGCACGGTAAATCTGTTCTAACAGCATAACCCGAACCATCATGTGTGGCCATGTTTGTTTGCCGAATGACA
>DDBY01000018.1:6114-7101 GCA_002334985.1 Micavibrio sp. UBA2020 | reverse complement strand
CGCCAGCGGGAAAGTTTTTCTGCAAACTCAGGGCTTGAATAGCTCTGTCCGCGCTCGTCAAGGGCGACGACAAAAGCGTTTTCCGGAATGTGTTTTAAAATCAGCGGCGCTTCAATTGCGGAGGTCGCAGCCTTGGGGCTGTCGATTTCCTCAATCTTCACCGGCCAGCCAAGGCGTTTGATGTATTCATCGCAAAGCTCGCGCAGAGGCGATGCTTTCATACGGCCAACGGCGATGATTTTTATTTTCATTTTTATTCAGATAGTTTTGTCGATTTATTAAATCGATTTATAAAGCGTGTAGTCGGTGGCGCTGAAGTCGGTGGACCAGAGCTTTTCAAGGTTATAGAAAGTCCGGACTTCTGCGCGGAACAGATGCACAATCACATCGCCCGCATCGACGATAACCCAATCACCTGTCGCGGCACCTTCGATGCGTGCCTTGTGCCCGTCCTTGGCCAGCCGCTCTTTCAGTTTTTGCGCCATGGCGGCAACGTGGCGGGAGGAGGTACCCGTCACGATGACCATAAAATCCGCAATCGCGCTTTTTCCGGCAAGGTCGATGGACACGATGTTATCGCCCTTGTCCTGGTCGAGGGCCTTCACAATCATCTGGTGCATGGCCTTCGCGCGGTTATCACCGGCGGCGGGCTTTGCGGCTTTTTTCTCGGGCGCGGGTTTGACGGCTTTCAGTGCCGGTTTGGCGGCGGCTTTTTTCGTGGCCGTTTTCACTGCTTTTTTCTCGGCCTTTTTAATGGCTTTTTTTACAGCTTTCTTCGCGGGTTTTTTGGGTGGGGTAGCGATGGTCGCCTCCTCTTGGGTCAAAACGAATGTGTGCCGGCAACAAAAAACGCAAGCGCGGTTTCTGCGTCTTGCGTTAAATCATCGGGCAAAGAAGATATAAACCTGTGCAAAAGCGTCAATCCGGACTTGTTTATCCTGCTTTCATTATACCGCCTTCCGGCGGGCGGGGCAATAACCGTGAATG
>DDBY01000018.1:0-5758 GCA_002334985.1 Micavibrio sp. UBA2020 | reverse complement strand
CGGTCTTTCAGGGTCGTGGCCGCGCTTTCGGGTATCAGGCGGTGGCGGTAGCGTTCTGTGGCGGGGCAGGATTTAAGGCTGTTGCCGTGCGGCGGACGGTCGAGAACGCAAACGGCCGTGGTTTCAAAAATATCCTGCCAGTCCTGCCAGCGGTGCACCTGCCGCAGGTTGTCCGTGCCCATCAGCCAGACAAAACGCGTGCGCGGAAAAACCTGCCGCAGTTTGGCCAGCGTATCGGCGGTGTAGCGGGTATTGAGGTGCTGTTCTATGTCGGTGACCACAATTTGCGGGTGGCGGCTGGCGCGTTTCGCGCTTTCAACGCGCGATGCGAGCGGCGCCATGCCCTTTGTCGATTTCAGCGGATTTTGCGGGCTGACCATCCACCACACGGCATCAAGCCCCAGATGTTTGAGCGCCATCAGGCTGATATGCCGGTGGCCTTCATGCGCGGGGTTGAACGAGCCGCCCAAAAGCCCGACCGTGCGGCCGGACCATAGGTTGCTGGTATAAAGCGACGGTGCCGTGCGCAAGACTTATTCCTCGCTCAGCGATACCAGTGTGGTATTGCCGCCGGATGCAGTGGTGTTGATGGTGATGGTGCGCTCGGTCGCGAAGCGGGGCAGGTAATGCGGCCCGCCCGCCTTGGGGCCGGTGCCGGAGACGCCTTGTCCGCCAAACGGCTGCACGCCGACCACCGCGCCAATCATGGAGCGGTTGACATAGCAATTCCCCGCGCGCACGCGGCGGCACAGCACCTCCATCGTGTAGTCGATGCGCGTATGCACGCCGAACGTCAGGCCATAGCCGCTGGCGTTGATTTGCTGGATAACGCTTTCGATGTCTTCGCCCTTGAAGCGGATGATATGAAGGACAGGGCCGAAAACCTCGCGTTTCAGCGATGACATATCGGGGATTTCAAAGGCGCAGGGGGCGAAGAAATACCCCTTGGGCGCATGGGCGGGCAGGGTGACCTCGGCCACTTTTTTGCCGACGCCTGCCATGCGTGTTGCATGCACGTCGAGCATTTCAAGTGCAGCCTTGTCGATAACGGGGCCGATGTCGGTTGCAAGGTCAAGCGGGTCGCCAAGGCTCAACTCCTTGCACGCGCCCGCCAGCATTTCGATGACTTTATCCGCGATGCCGTCCTGTACGAACAGAACGCGCAGGGCAGAACAGCGCTGCCCTGCGGAGCGGAAGGCGCTGGTAATCACGTCATCAACGATTTGTTCGGGCAGGGCGGTTGAATCGGCAATCATCGCGTTCTGGCCGCCGGTTTCGGCAATCAGGGGCACGATGGCGCCTTCGCGCGCGGCAAGGCTGCGGTTGATGATTTGCGCAACCTCGGTCGAGCCTGTAAAGGCGACACCCGCAATGCGCGGGTCGGCGACCAGATATTGCCCCGTAACCTCGCCGGTTGCGGGCAGAAAGCAAAGCGCGCCCTTGGGCACGCCTGCCTTGTGCAAAAGCGCGGCGGCGTAATGCGCGATGAGCGATGTTTGCTCCGCCGGTTTGGCGATGACGGTATTGCCGGCCATCAGTGCGGCGGCAACTTGGCCGATGAAAATCGCCAGCGGGAAATTCCACGGGCTGATGCACAGGAATACGCCGCGGCCTTCCATTTGCAGCGTATTGCTCTCGCCCGTCGGGCCGGGCAGGATTTGCGGCGCGCCGAAATGGGTGCGGCCTTCGGCGGCGTAGTAGCGGCAGAAATCAACCGCCTCGCGCACTTCTGCAAGGGCATCGGGCAGGGTTTTGCCGGCTTCGCGCACGCAAAGCGCCATCAGCTCGGCCATGTTTTCTTCCATCAAATCCGCCATGCGTGCAAGCGCGCCCGCGCGCTCGGCCGCGGGGGTGGCGTTCCATGTGCCGAAGGCTTCATGTGCTGTGTGCAGGGCAAGGCCGCAATCTTCCTTGCTGGCGAATACGACGCTGCCGATGCGGCGTGCTATGTTGGTCGGGTCGAAAACGTCTTGCGCACTGCCTTTGCGCATATCGCCGCCAATAACGGGCGCGGCTGTCCATGTTTTTTCGGCGTGGGTTGCGATGTCTGCAAGCAGTTTATCGCTGAGCGCGCCATTGGCGAATTCGATGCCGCGTGAATTTTTGCGGCTGTCGCCGAAAATATCGGCTGGCAGCGGAATCTTCGGATGCGGTTTGCTTTGCAGCGCTTTCATATAGCCCACGGGGTCTTGCAGCATTTCATCAATCGGCACGGCGTCATTTTGCAGGCGGTTGACGAAGTTTGTATTCGCGCCGTTTTCCAACAGGCGCCGCACCAGATAGGGCAGCAAATCCTGATGGCTGCCGACGGGGGCATAGATGCGGCAGGGGTATTTGCCTTCGCCGCGCCCGACGATTTGGTGATAAAGCGGCTCTCCCATGCCGTGCAGACGCTGGAATTCAAAACCGGTCTGGTCGGCGCCCGCCATTTCCATGATGGCGGCGACAGTATAGGCGTTATGCGTGGCGAACATCGGATAAAACACATCGCGCCGCGCCAGCATCTTGGCCGCATTGGCAAGATAGGATACATCCGTCGCGTTTTTGCGCGTGAAAACCGGATAGCCCGGCAGGCCGTTCACTTGCGCGTATTTCACTTCGCTGTCCCAATAGGCGCCTTTGACAAGGCGCACCATCATGCGCTGGCCTGTTTCTTCGCACATATTGGCAAGGATATCGATAACGCGCGTACAGCGTTTTTGATAGGACTGTATGGCAAGGCCGAAACCGTCCCAGCCTTTCAGCGACGGGTCGCGAAAAACATTACCGATAATTTCGAGGGACATTTCAAGCCGGTGCGCTTCTTCGGCGTCCACCGTCATGCCAATATTATATTGGGCGCATTTTTGCGCAAGCTTCAGGAGTTTTTCGCTTAAATCAGGTACGCATGTTGCGCGTTTGGCGTATTCATAGCGCGGGTGAAGGGCGGAAAGCTTGACGGAAATGCCCGGCGCCTCGATGCAGCCGCGGCCCATGGCCGCTTTGCCGATGGCGTGGATGGCGCTGTCATAGGCGTCGAAATAACGCTGCGCATCGGCCGTCGTGCGCGCACCTTCGCCCAGCATGTCGTACGAATGGCGGGAGCCGTTTTTTTCGGCGTCTTCAGCGCGCAAAAGCGCTTCGCCGATGCTGCGCCCCATCACGAATTGCTGTCCCATGATTTTCATGGCATGCAGCATAGCCTGACGCACCACGGGTTCGCCCACGCGCGATACGATTTTTCCTGCGATGGCGGAAACGGAGAGGGCTTTTTCCTCCTCCACATCCGCAATCACCTTGCCCGTCAGCATCAGCGCCCAGGTGGAGGCATTGACGAAAAGGCTGTCGGCCTTGCCGATATGCTTGTCCCACTCCGCGCCGCCGATTTTGTCGCGTATCATTTTATCGGCTGTGTCGCTGTCGGGGATGCGCAAAAGCGCCTCCGCAAGGCACATCAGGGCGATGCCTTCGCGCGTGGTCAGGCCAAACTCGTTCAGGAAACGGTCAATCCCGCCGAAGCGGCGGCGGTTGTCGCGCACGGTTTGTATCAGTTGACGCGCGCGGGCTTTGACGCGCAGGGTGCCCGCATCGTCAAGTGGGATAAGCGCGAGATGTTCCGCCACAGATTTGTTTTCATCCAGATGATAGGCGTCATTGAGCGGCAGGTCAGACGTGCCAGCGCGGCGGCTTGACGGCGGCAGGGATGTGGCGGCTTGGGGCATCGCACGGGTCTCCGGTTTTTGATTTTTTGTGCGTTCAATTTACCCGTTTCAGGGGTTGTTTGCATGGGGCAAAATGCAAATTCCGGATTGCGGTGTTTATGTACCGTTTTCTTTAATTATTTGATATAAAAAGAAAAATTGACATAAAATTGACGCAGGTGCAGCAAAAAGCTAGGATATGCTTGTATCAAAAACAGTAGAGAAAAAACGAAAGGGAAGGTCCCTGAATGACCGAAAGACATAGCATCCGCGATGTTAAGAATACGTTCGAAAGCATCCTTGGCGAAAACGCCAAAGTCATCCGCGATATTGACGATACTATCAGCAAAACAAAATCGGATATGGAGACGGTGGGCGAGCTTTACACCCGTGCGCTCGACAAATTTGTAACCGCGCAGCTGCGCCCCATAAACAGCGAAATGCTGAAATCGCTGTCCGGCCTGACTAACCATAAGCATGATTTCGAAGAAAAATATCACGACGATATAGCGGCCGCGCGCGCAGCCGAAATCCGCCTGAGCGGCCTTGTCGCCACGCATGGCGAAGAAAAGACGCTCAAGCAGAAGCTGGAAACGCTGGGTAGCGAGAGCGCGACGCTGGGCAATCAGATTTTGAAATTGTCCGAAAGTATAGACAGGCGTGAAAAGGCCTTGAAGCCTGTCAATTATTTCAATGCTGCGGTTGAATACAAAAACAAGCCGAAGTTGAACGAAGAGGACATTGGTTATTTTTCTTCCAAAAAAGGTTTCGCGCATGCTTGGGCATGGCTGACGGACAGTCATTACCGCGGTGGCCGCGCGTTGATACGCAGTTTTGCCGAAAAAGGTGAAACCATCCCCTCCGTGCAGCTGGCGCAGCGTCAAGACCGCGATGCGCGCGGGGAAAAGTCAACGCGCGTTGCCGAAATTGCAGCTGAATCGAACCGCATCCAGCCCGTCTTGAAAGACATGCGCGCGGCAGCGGATGCCGCCGTCAGCGAGATGACGGTGCGCGAAAATCTGAAAAAACAAATCGTGGCAAGTTTTGAAGACATGTCGTTCTTTAACCGTGCAGCGAAAAAACTGGGCGGCAAATTCCCCGTATTTGTGACAGAGCAGCGCGCCAAGCTGGAAAACCTGCGTAAAATCCACGACGGCGCGGTTAAAACCCGCCAGACGGTGCAGCAGGCGGGCGGCAAGCTGGACAAGCACATGTCCAAACTGCGCCGCGGTGCAAGCCAATCTGGCAGCACGCGCATCACCATCGACCTCAAGGGCATCCAGACCAGCTTTGCGGGTATGCAAACGGGTGTGCGGACGGCTACGGCGCAAATGCGCCAGACCAGCACGGCGGTGCGGGATTATAAATTCAGCCCTGCGTCGTCGGCCTCGTCTGCGACATCCACCGCACCGGGCGGCATGGACCCTGTGTTTTTCATGGCGGTCATTATGATGAGCGATATTACGCATGTGCCGAGCGTGCCCGATGTATCCGTGCCGGATGCGGGGGCTGCGATTGGTGACAGCTTCAACAGCGCCGCGCTTGACGGTGCTGTGGGCGCAATTGACGTTAATGTGCCTGATGTGAACGTCAGTGTGCCGGATATCTCGGTGCCTGACATTTCTGTGCCCGATATTTCGGTGCCGGATATTTCCATCTCCGTATCCGATTTCGGTGGCGGCTTTAGCGGCGGCGGCGGATTTGACGGTGGTGGGTTCTAAGCGCCCGCAGCTTTGCCTCAATAAAAAAGGCCGGTGTTCATGCACCGGCCTTTTTTATTGGGCAAATCTAAATCAGTTCAGACGTGCGGGGATTTCGTCAATCGCTTCGTCAACCAGCTTGGCGCCGCGCTTGGCAAGCGCGTCTTCCAGCATGATTTCAGCGGCGCGGGTGGCGATGTCGGCCGCCTGGTTGCGCAGTTCCTGTACGGCGGCGGCTTCGGCGCGCTGAATGCGCTCAATCAGCTGCGCTTCGCGGCGCTTCAGGCTGTCTTCAAGACGCTGCTGCGCTTCCTGTTCCAGCGACTGCGCGTTTTTCTTCGCGTTATCGATGATTTTTTGCGCGGTTTGCAGGGCGTC
>DDBY01000129.1 GCA_002334985.1 Micavibrio sp. UBA2020 | reverse complement strand
GAGCGTGCCCTTAAAATCGAAAACGAGCGCCTGCGTGATGAAACCGACAGCATGCTGGCGGTGCAGGAAAGCCTTACCCCGTCAACCCGCACGCCCGGCACGGCGGCGGAAGCGGTTTCGGTGCGTTTCCAAACCCCGCCACCGCAGGCTATCCAGCCTGCCGCAGGCCACCCGGCGGCGCAGGCCATGGATGATGCCGTGATGTCACCTGCCCCCGAAGCTATAGAAGCGGCGGTGGTGATGCCGAAAGCCCAAGCCCCCAAACCGATAGCGGCACGCACTTTGGCGTGGCTGGCGCATGACGGCGCAGCGGCGGAAACGGCAGGCGGTATTTCCGTATGGCGGTGGGTGAGTGGTAACAGTCTGGTTGCTGTGCAGCCTTGGCCCGCGGCGGGGACGTCAGCTGTTGCCGAATATTTGTCCGTCCTTGAAGCGCGCTGCGGCGGCGACTTCGCACAGCAGGCGGCGGCGCCTGTTGCTGTATCCGGCAACGTGAATGTTGTGACGGCGGAAGTGGCCTGCATCGATGCCGACAATCAGGCGGCCGCGGTGCTGGCGTTTATATCTGACGGTTCGGAAATGGCGGTGGTGACGTTTGAAACAGGGGCGGAGACGATTTCTGATGCCCTTGGTCAGCGGCAGTCGCTTTTGGCACGGGTTTCCGGCGAATAAGGCGGCGCGAGGCGCAAGATAAATTCTGATATATCAAATAAAGAAAATATAATTTCTGTTTGATTTTAATGTTTTTTATTGCGGTAATAACGGCCGCAAGCTTCCATCAATGCTTCGCGCAGCTCTTTGCCCGTTTTGCCGCCGTCGCCTTTCAGGTGGCTGGCAAGTACGGCCTTGATAGACATTTTATGCGCAACGACGATGTCGAGAACGTCGCGGTCCATATCTTCAACCGTTTCAAGAAAATTTACCAATATATGGCTGATATCACTGATAAGCGGGTAGTGAAACATGCTGCCTTGTGCCTTCATTTGCATGGCAGGGTAAATCATAGCCTCGATAGCTTCTTCGCCTTTTGTCGTGCCGGCTTTGGCATCTGCGATAGCTTCGACCAGCAGGTCGAGCAGCATATTTGCAATGGGCTCGAAATTTATGGTGTTTTTTTCAAGCAATTCCTGTGCTTTCATCAGCACAGCCTCGTCGATGCCGCCGCTGCCGACTTTTTCTTTAAGACGGTTGGGCGGGCTGATAAGTTCTGCGCGGCGGATTTTCTGCTGCTGCGGAAAAAGTTCTTGAGACATGGCGCTTTATTCTTTTTTCTTGTGCGTGTGGATTAAGACGTGGTGCCGGTTTCCTGCGTGTGTTTACGCAGGATTTCCCGCGCTTTTTCAGCAGCGGAGAGAGTGGCCTTGATACGCTCGGGCGAGCTGAACGGTTCCGGCTGGTTGTCGCCGCGGCGGTCGGGGCCGGCGTAGTTTGAATCGCGCTTGCGGCGGCGGTCGGGACCGAAATATTTATCGCTGACCACGAAGTAGCGCGGCATTTCGATAATTTGTTCGATGCGCTGATAGAGCGCGCGCGCGGTGAAGGGCTTGACGAGAAATTCCGTAATGCCTGAATCTCGCGCCAGCAGCACGCGTTTTTTCTGGCTGTACCCCGTCATCAGGATGATGGGGGTGAAGGGGTTGGGGCTGTCGCCGGAGCTGCGGATGCGGCGGGTGAGCGCAAGGCCGGAGTCCGGCTCCTGCATCCAGTCGATAATCACAAGGTCAGGCTCCAGCGTGCAAAACTTTTCGTAGCCTTCTTGCGACGTGAAGGCGGTGTGAATATCCGTCACCCCGAAAGTGATGAGGATGGACTTGGTCAAATCGGCCATGGCGCGGGTGCTTTCGACCAGCAGCACAGTCATGTTTTTAAATTGATAAGCCATGATAACTTTATGTATATATCCGTGCGGTATGGCACATTAACCATCTAATCCCGAAGTCGTTTGTTTTCAAGCAAAATCGCGCTTTTCTGCCTCTTGGCGGCATGCTAGAACAAAAGGAGACTATTCTTATCTTAACGATAAGCCCTTAAAGAACGTTAAACCCGCGGGACTAAAATCATGGCCGGCCATTCCCAGTTTAAAAACATTATGCACCGCAAGGGCGCGCAGGACAAAAAACGCGCCAAACTGTTCAATAAATTGGGGCGCGAAATCACCGTTGCCGCCAAAATGGGGCAGCCGATACCCGAAGGCAACCCCAGATTGCGCGCCGCCATTCTGGCCGCCCGCGCGGCCAACATGCCCAACGACCGTATCAAACGGGCGATTGAATCGGCGAACCCCAATAGCGGGGATGCCAATAACTTCGACGAAGTCCGCTACGAAGGCTACGGCCCCGGCGGTGTTGCCGTGATTGTGGAGGCGCTGACCGACAACCGCAACCGCACGGCGGCGGAAGTCCGCTCCGCCTTTTCCAAAAACGGCGGCGCGATGGGGGAGACGAACTCCGTCAGTTTTATGTTCGCCAAAATCGGCTCGGTCATCTATCCGGCTTCTGTTGCGGGCAATGACCAGATGTTCGAAGCCGCCGTCGAGGCAGGCGCCGAAAATGTGGAGAGCGATGGCGAGACGCACGAAATTGCGACCCAGCCCGAAGATTTCATCACAGTGAAAGAGGCGCTCGAGAAAAAGTTCGGCGCGCCGCAATCCAGCGGCATCATCTGGAAACCGTCAAACACGGTTTCGCTTAATCAGGAACAGGCGCAAGAGCTGTTTGATATGATTGAAACGCTGGAAGACAGCGATGACGTGCAAAACGTTTTCGCCAATTTTGACATCTCCGATGATATCATGGAGAAACTGATGGCGTCCTGAGGGGCGCCCTGCGGCCGGATGGCCAGGCGGGAGGCGACGTGAGGATTTTCGGCATCGATCCGGGGCTGCAGCGCACCGGCTGGGGCGTGGTCG
>DDBY01000167.1 GCA_002334985.1 Micavibrio sp. UBA2020 | reverse complement strand
CGCGGCAAGGATGAATTCGGCTACCGCACGGAATTCGTGAACCTTGTCCGGCTTGCCAAAAACGCCGCCGGTTTGCCGCAACAGCGATAAATAGGGTATAATAAGAAGGCCGGGGACATTCCCCGGCTTTCCTGCTTTACGGCGGCGATTTCAGATAAAGACTTTTTATATATGCACGGGGGGAACCATGGCGACATTTGGACAAAAATTCCGGGGCAGTCTTGATTTGGCCTTGCTATTCGGCCGCGGTATCCGCGTTTTCGAAGGCGAGGGGGAAGGCACGAAACAGGCGGCGCTGCGCTCGCTCTGGATTCCGGTTCTGCTTTATCCCTTTTCCATGTGGCTGTCCTATTACTACCCGCCTTACGGCATGCATAACGGGGAATATTCCCACGCGCAGGTCGCGCTGACGGTCACGGGCGCCTATGTCCTTGCGCTGGGCGCGGCGATGGCTTTCGGTCTTGGTTTTGCCTATGCGCTTGGCCAGCGCGCGCGGTTCTGGCTTTTCTTTCAGGCCAGCAACTGGGTGTCGCTGCCGCTGTCGCTGCTGACCGTGCCGATTGCGCTGATGATGGTCTATGACATCATGCCGCGCGAAGAAATGGACAGAATTGTCGGCATCGTCACGATTTACAGCGTGGTGGTGGCGGGCTGCGTGGCCTACCGCTCTTTCCGCGTGCCGTGGGAACTGGCGGGGGCGCTGGCGTGCCTGTCGCTGTTCGTCAACCAGCAGGCATGGAACGTGATGTTCTATATGCAGGATATCGACCTCGTCTGGTAACCGGACGCTGGATGTAAAAAAGGGAAGCCTTGCGGGGCTTCCCTTTTTTTGTTTCTGGTGCGGCCGCTTTATCTGTTCGCGGGCGCTGGGGTCTGGTTTTGCGGGCGGAAGGTATTGCCGAATACCGCCGCTGCCGCGCTGAGCCCGTCGCCGCCGCCCATCACCACCGTCGCGGGCAGTTTAAGGTCGGTCAGGATTTGCGGGTTGGATTTCAGCGCATCGAGGATAAGCTCGATTGCGCGCAGGCGGGCGACGACTTCTTCGCCCAGCACCTGCGCCTGCGCCTTCTGGCCTTCGGCAACCTGCGTCAGGTAGGTTTTTTCGGCCTCACCCTCGTATTCGCGGCGGACTTTGAACTGCTCCGCCACTTTCACGCCAATCTCGGCGGTCACGAGGTCTTTTTGCTGGTCGGCGGTGGCGCGTGATTTTTGCGAATTCACGCGTTCATCCTGCGCCAGTTTTTCCTCGCGGAAGGCTTTGGCCAGCTGCTGCGCCAGTTGTTCGCGGCGGCGGGAAACCAGCAGCTCCGGCGGAATGGCGGGGTCATCGATTTTGACCTCGAGGATGGTGATGCCCGCCTTGTTGCCTTCTTCTTTAATCGCGGTTTCGAAGGCGGTTTCAAGATAGGGGCGCGAGTCCTGGAAATCGAGCGCGCGCGTCGGGCGGATGCCGGTGACGGGCTGGCCGTTTTCGTCAAGGCGTATATGCCCCTGCGCATCCATCAAGGGGGCGTTCAGCGTGCCGCCGCCGATGTTGCGCACGATGGAGCGGATGGTCGGCGTGACGATGCGGTCTTCGACTTCTTTCAGACTGCCGACCGATGCCGCGACCAGCGCCGCGTCTTCGGGGTTGATTTGCACAAGGATGCGCAGCTCGACCGGAATTTCCCAGCCTTCGACGCGCACGAAAATCGCTTCGTCCGCCGCGCTTTGGTCAACCGGGATAGGCACGCAGCTGCGGTTTTGTTCGAACTTGCCGTCGTCGCCGATGGTCAGGTCGATGCGGCAATCTTCATAACCCCCGTGGTACGACCAGCGCTGCGCACGGGTGGGGATTTGCGTGACTTCGTAAATTTCGGGGTTGAAGAAATAGGCGCCCGGCTCGAAAATTTCTTTCCACACGCCCTTGCAGCCGGAGGGGACAAGCACGGCTTTCAAACGGCCTTGCTGCACTTCTTCGGCGCCGGTTCTGCATTTGTGGTTCCAGCCTTCGTCAAGGTTCGATTTCACGACGCCGACATGGCCGGTCGGAATTTCGGTGACGACGGTGGGCTGGTGGCCGGGCGCGTTTTCGGCACGCATGCCGTATTGGTCGTAAATGCGTGTGCGGCCTTGGCGGTCGGTGACGCGTACGTTGAACAGATAGAGGTTCAAACGGTGGATACCGGGCTTCAGCACTGTCGATTGAAGACCTTTGTAGCCTTTGATTTTATCCGCCTCAAGAAACGTTGTGGCATCGAAGATAGACGCATCATCATCCGTTTTCGGCGCGCCGAAAGCCAGCGATGTGCCGGGCAGCGGCGGGGCGATGACGGCGTCTTCGGGCAGGCTGCGCCCGTCAAGCGCCAGAACCTCGCCGAAATGGCCGGGCGGAATATCGACAACAGGCAGCACGCGCACTTCGCCCCAGATGCGGATGAACCACGTCAGGTGCCAGCCGGGGCCATAGATATAATCCTGCGGGCCGTTTTCGCCGTTGGTGGCGATGATTTGCCCCGCACCCAGATTGCGCCCGCCGAATTTTTTCACCACATGGCCGGTTTCGTATTTATCGACGTAAAAAAGACTGGTCGATAAAACGGCCGAAATGAACATCAGGCCGCCGATGCTGTAGATGATGGCGGAGGCCGTGGGGTTTTTGCTCAACCGCGCAAGGCGCGACGACGTATCGGGGCTCAGCTGCAATTTGCGGAACCAGACAAGAAAACCGAGCGAGGCGAGGATGGTCAAAATAACGGTCATGGCGGCGGGCTCCGGAATAAGGGGCGTGATGAAAAATATGCGCACGGCAGAACGCCGCACGGCCAGAATACCAAGCGGGCTTTAAAAACCTGTTAATAGCTTTAGGGAAATTAAGGGCGGCGCGGCACGAAAATGACGCAGGTCATTTCCATGACAGCTTCGCCATTTTGATTGAACGTGGTGTTTTTGGTGCGCAGGATGCCGCGTTTGGCATCGCCGCCCGACGCGCGGATGCCGATAACTTCGCCGCGGTAGCTCAGGCTGTCGCCCGGGCGTACGGGGCGCAGCCATGTCATGTTTTCAATCGTGCGGCCAATCATGCCGCCCTTCATTTTGGGCATGGCGGCAACGATAAGCGACATGGTGATGGCCGCCGTGTGCCAGCCGCTGGCGACCAGCTCGCCAAAGGCGGTGTCCTTGGCTTTTTCCGCGTCCAGATGGAAATCCTGCGGGTCGTATTTGCTGGCGAAGGCGATGATGTCTTCGGCGGTGACGGGCAGGGGGCCTGATTCAAAAATCTGCCCCTCGTGCATATCTTCCATAAATGTGAAAACATCGTTGTCCATGACAACAAAATAGGCTGCGCGCCGTTTTTGTCCAGATGAATAAAAATAGACGAAAAAACAGCCGGATTATGTCATGCGGGCGCGTGTTTTCGCGGTTGTTTTGTGTTATAAAGTCAGCCTGTTAAATCCCTTCCCGAATGCGGAGATATTATGCCGTCCTATAAGGCTCCCCTCGATGACATGCGTTTTGTGCTGAACGACGTTTTGCGTGTCTCGACCCTTTCCGCCATTCCGGACTTTGCGGCGCTCGACGATGCGACGACGGGGCAGTTTCTGGCCGAAGTGGCCAAGCTGGCCGAAGACATTCTGTTCCCGCTCAACGCCAGCGGCGACCGCGAAGGCTGCCACCATGACCGCGATGCGCGCACGGTGACGACGCCCAAGGGCTTCAAGGAAGCCTATGCCCAGTTCTGCGCGGCGGGTCTGCCCGGTTTTGCCTGCGACCCGGCCTACGGCGGGCTTGGCATGCCGGCCACGATTAACACGGCGCTGTCGGAAATGTTCTGCTCGGCAAATATGGCCTTTGGCATGTATCCGGGGCTCAGCCATGGCGCTTATAACGCGCTGCATGCTTACGGCACGGCGACGCAAAAAGAAAAATACCTGCCCAAGCTGGTCAGCGGCGAGTGGACCGGCACCATGTGTTTGACCGAACCGCAATGCGGCACCGACCTCGGTCTTGTCAAAACAAAAGCTGTGCCGCAAGCCGACGGCAGCTATAAAATCACCGGCACGAAGATTTTTATTTCGGCGGGCGAACACGACCTTGCCGAAAACATTATTCATCTGGTGCTGGCCAAAATCGATGCGCCGGATACGCCGGCGGGCATCAAGGGCATCAGCCTTTTTGTGGTGCCGAAGTTTATCGACAATGAGCGCAACCCCGTTTATTGCGGCCGCATCGAAGAAAAAATGGGTATTCACGCCAACAGCACCTGCGAAATGAATTTCGAAGCCGCCACCGGCTGGCTGGTGGGGGAAGCGCACAAGGGTATGCGCGCGATGTTTGTGATGATGAACGAAGCACGTCTCGGCGTCGGGCTGCAAGGGCTTGGCCTTAGCGAAGTCGCCTATCAAAACGCCGTGACTTACGCGCAGGAACGCCGTCAGGGCCAGCCCATCGACCAGCGCGCGGATGCGGCGGCGGCAGAGGCGCCCGCCGTGCCGATTATCAGCCACCCCGATATCCGGCGCGAACTTCTGACCATGCGCACGCAAATCGAAGGCGCGCGCATGCTGGCCTATTGGGCGGCGATGCAGCTGGATATTTCGCAAAAATCGCCCGATGCGGCGGCGGCGAAAAAAGCCAAGGCGCTTCTGGATTTTCTGACCCCCGTTATCAAGGCGCATCTGACCGACAACGCATCCGAGCATGCGAACGCAGCCATGCAGGTTTTCGGTGGCCACGGCTACATCCGCGAACACGGCATGGAACAATACGCCCGCGATGCGCGCATCACCCGCATATACGAGGGCACGAACAGTATCCAGTCGCTCGACCTTGTCGGGCGCAAGGTGATGAAAGATAACCTGTTGCCCGCCTATCTGGCGGCGCTGGAAGACGACCTGCGCGAAGCGCGCAGTGCGGGCGTGCCGTCCGACATGACGGCGGCTTTGGCGCGCGGCGTATCCGCGCTGAAACGCGCCACGCTGCGTTTGCGCTTCCGCATTATCCGCGAAACCGTCAAATCCAAAATCGGTCTTGGCGGCGATGCGGGCAAGGTCTTGCGCGATGCGGCGGGTGTGTCGGTCGATTACCTGCGCCTTTGCAGCCTTGTCGTGCTTGGCCACATGTGGCTGAAAATGGCGGCGGCGGCCAAAATCCGCCTTGCGGATAACGCGCCGGGCCGCGCATTTTATGAAACCAAATTGCAATCTGCGGCGTTTTACTTCAGCCGCCTGATGCCGCAGACGCTGGCGCTGGCCGAAACGCTGCGCGCGGGCGCCGAGGTGCTGATGGCGCCTGCCGCCGAAGCCTTTACGCGCAGCCAGACAAATATCGCGGAGACTACCCGCCCGCTGCCGACCCATACACAGACTGAAACCGGAGAGAAAAAAGCATCATGAAAAAATTCGTCAAAAAGCTCGCGGTGATTGCCGTTGTTCTTGTTTTGCTGCTGGGCGGCGGGCTTTACGCCCTCGCCACTTTCGCGCCCATGGATTACATTCAAGAAAAAGCGCGCACGGCGGTGAAAGAACAAACCGGACGCGACCTTTCCATCGGCGGTACGAAGGTTATTTTCTGGCCGCATATCGGCGTGACCCTGACCGACGTTGCTTTTTCAAACCCCGATTGGGCATCTGAAAAAACCATGGTGCGTCTGGGCGAGATGGATGTGCATGTCGCGCTGCGCCCGCTGTTTCAAAAACGCCTCGAGGTCGTGCGTTTCGTGATGAACGAGCCGCAAATCAATCTTGAAATCTCCCCCAAGGGCGAGCGCAGCTGGGATTTCGAAGCGTCCAAGAAAAAAGAAGCCGCGGCAAAAAGTGCGGACGACAGCGCGGCGTCTGCCGATGCCATGGGCTCTTTCAGTCTCGACAAATTTGAAATCAACAAAGGTCGCCTGACGCTCAACGACCGTCAGAAAAACGCGCTGACGCAGGTGGACAACATCAATATCGCCGTATCGTTTCCGGATATCGACAGTGCATTCCAGATGGACGGCGCGCTCGACTACCTCGGCAAGCGCGTGCAGCTGGTCATGAGCGTGGAAAAGCCCAAGGCGCTGATGGATGGCCAGCGCTCCAAAGGTACGCTGGTTATCAATACCGATGTCGCGAAGGCGGATATCGCAGGTGATTTCGCAACCTCCGGCACTTATCTGAATGCCGACCGCATGACGGCGGATGTTGCCTCGCTTTCCGGTCTTGTCGCGTGGCTGACGAAAAAGCCGGCAGAAAAGCTGCCGTTTGAAAAAATTTCTTTCAGCTCCAAGGCGGATATCAGCAATCAGGCATTGTCGCTGCATGGCGCCGTGTTGACGCTGGACGAGGTGGAGGCCAAGGGGGCGCTGCGCATAGGTTATGCCAGTGCGCGTCCGGAAGTTTATGCGCGTCTGGAAGTCAACAAAATCGACCTTGACCGTTTCATGGGCGGCGATGCGGCGGCGTCTTCGGGCGCGGCGGCGTCTTCGGCGGGCGGGCAGACGGATTGGGATGCAACCCCCATCGATTTCAGCGGCCTGCGCGCCGTGGATGCGGATGTGCAGCTCAAAACCCAGGGCTTCTCGGTGAAGGGCGTCGATGTCGGCGCCAGCATCCTGCGTGCCGAGCTGGAAAACGGCGCGCTGAAGGCGTCGTCGTCCGAGGCATCGCTTTTCGGCGGGCTTTTCAGCGCGGATATGCTGCTGGCCGTCCCCGCCAGCGGGGCTGCGCACCAGACGTTCAATTTCAAAATGAAAGACGTGCAGGCGCAGCCGGTTTTGGAAAAATTCGCGGGTTTCAAAAAACTCAGCGGCGCGGCCGATGCCAATGTCAGCGTCACGTCGAAGGGCGTGAGCCAGAAGGAAATCATTTCCAACCTGAACGGCAATGGCAACGTGACGTTTAAAAACGGCGCGCTGACTGGCATCGATTTTGTGAACATCGCGCAGATGATACAGCGCGGGCTACAAGATGCGGGCGTGGGCGAGGGGAAAACGGAATTCGTGGACCTTGGCGGCACGTTCACCATCGCGTCGGGCATCGTCACCAACAACGATTTCCGCATGCGCGGCCCCCTGGTGCAGGCGGGCGGCAGCGGCACGGTCGATTTGCCGCGCAAATACCTGAAGTACCGCGTGACCCCCGTGCTGACGGCATCGTCGGGCGCCGAAAATGCGTCGGGCGTGGGTGTGCCGGTGGATATTACCGGCCCCTTCAGCAACATCCGCGTGCGCCCCGATTTCAAAACCGTTATTCAAAACGCGGTCAGCAACCCCGAAGCCATCAAGGAACAGGGCAAGGCGCTGGAGCAGAACCTGAAAAGCCTCAAAGGCGACCTTAAAAAAGACCCCGGCGCAGCGATACAAAACCTGCTGGGCGGCGGCGGCCTTTTTGGCGGCCAGCAGCCCGCACCCGCCCCGGCTGAAGGCGGCACGGCACCGTGATACGCCGCAGCATCGATAGCCTTGGCGAATGGATATGGGGGGCGGGCGTGCAGGAGCGCCCGCTTTTCATCCGCGCGCCGCTGCTGGCGCTGCGTCTTGTTCTGGCGGTCGGGCGTGATTTGAAAGAGGGGTATCTGGGGCTGCGCGCGACCAGTCTTGTCTATACCACGCTGCTGTCTTTCGCCCCCGTGCTGGCTATCAGCTTTTCCGTTTTAAAAGGTATCGGCGCGCATAACCGTATCGAACCTTTTTTGCAGGATTTTCTGGAACCGCTGGGCGAGCAGGGGCAAGACATCGCCGCGCGCATCGTCACCTTCGTCGATAATATTCAGGTCGGCGTTCTGGGCGCGGTGGGTATGGCGCTGCTTATCTACAGCGTGATTGCGCTGATGCACAAAATCGAAACCGCCTTCAACGACATCTGGCACGTCAGCGAAACGCGCAGCTTTGCGCAGCGCGTGCGCGATTATCTGGGTGTTCTTTTCATCGGCCCGCTGCTGCTGTTTCTGTCGGTCGCTATGACCACGACCATGCAGCACGCCGCCACAACGCGCATCTGGCTGCAAGACGGTCTGCGCCTGCCGCCCGAAATCATCGACATGCTGTTCGGCGGGCTGTTTCAGATTGTGCCCTACGCCCTGTTCGGCGTTGCTTTTACCGCGCTTTATATGTTCATGCCCAATACGCGCGTGCGTTTTGTGCCGGCGGTAACGGCGGGGTTTATTACGGGCGTTCTTTGGAAAGTGCTCGGCCAGATGTTTGGCGTTTTCGTCGCGGGCTCGGCCAGCTATGCGGCGATTTATTCGGCGTTTGCCGCGCTGATTTTGTTCATGATATGGATTTACGTCGGCTGGCTGGTGGTTTTGGTCGGTGCGGCGATGTGTTATTACATCCAATACCCGTCGAACCAGCCGCTGTCGCGCCGTGATATGCGCGTCAGCCCGCATTTGCGCGAAAAAGTCGCCCTGCAAATCTGCGCCGTCATCGGCGAAACTTTTTATGCCGAACAAAAAGGCATCGGCCTTGCCCGCCTTGCCGCGCGGCTGCGCGTGCCGTCTGCGGTGATTGAGGATATTCTCTCCTCCCTGGTCGAAAGCGGGATTTTGGCACTGACCGTCGGCCGGCGTCCGGAATATTTGCCGGGGCGTCCGTTTGATGAAACGTCGGTACAGCAGATGATGGAAGCGCTGCGCGCCCGCGACGCCTTCAGCGCGCGCAGCCTGCGCCATATCCGCGCAATGCAAAGCGTGGATGATGTTTTGAAACGCGGCGAGGCGCTGCGCGCGGCCGCCCTTGGTAAAATCACCCTTAAACAGCTGGCACAAGGAAACATTCCCGCATGATACCCCGTTTTTCACGCCCCGACATGTCCGCCATCTGGACGCAGGAAAACAAATACAGGACGTGGCTGGAGGTCGAGCTGGTCGCCTGCGAAGCGCAGGAAAGCCTTGGTGTTATTCCTGCGGGCGTGACCGAGAAAATCCGCGCGAAGGCGGGCTTCAATGCAGACCGCATCGACGCCATCGAGCGGGAAGTGAAACACGACGTCATCGCGTTTTTGACCAACGTGGGCGAATATGTGGGCGAGGATGCGCGGCATATCCATCTGGGCATGACGTCGTCGGACGTTTTGGATACGGCCTTCGCGCTGCAACTGCGGCAGGCGTCGGACATGATTTTGGCGGGTCTTGACCGCGTGCTGGCGGCGCTGCGCCGCCGGGCGCTTGAGCATAAAAACACGCTTTGCGTCGGGCGCAGCCACGGCATCCATGGGGAGCCGACGACTTTCGGCCTCAAACTCGCTGGTCACTATACCGCTTTTTTGCGTGCCCGCCGCCGCATGGAGCAGGCGCGCGATGAAATTTCGACGGTGGCTATTTCCGGCGCGGTCGGTACCTTCGCTACCATCGACCCGCGCGTGCAGGCCTTTGTCGCCAAAAAACTCGGCATGCGCGAAGAGCCCGTCTCGACGCAGGTTATTCCGCGCGACCGCCATGCGATGTTCTTTTCCGTTCTGGGCGTGATTGCCAGCAGCATTGAAAACCTCGCCACCGAAATCCGCCATTTGCAGCGCACCGAAGTGCGCGAGGCGGAAGAATTTTTCAGCGCGGGGCAAAAAGGCTCCTCCGCCATGCCGCACAAGCGCAACCCTGTCCTGACCGAGAACCTGACGGGTCTTGCGCGCCTGATACGCGCGTCGGTCACGCCGGCGCTTGAAAACGTCGCGCTGTGGCATGAACGTGATATTTCGCATTCGGCGGTGGAGCGTGTGATTGCGCCCGATGCGACGATTGTGACGGATTTTGCATTGAACCGCCTTGCGGGCGTGATTGAAAACCTGCTGGTCTATCCCGAGCGCATGAAACGCAACATGGAAAGCCTCAAGGGCCTCGTGTTTTCGCAGGCGGCGCTGCTGGCGCTGGTCGATGGCGGCATGAGCCGTGAAGACGCCTATAAAACCGTGCAAGCGCAAGCCATGGCGGTCTGGGACAATCTGGACGGCCCCGATTTCAAAACGCGCCTTGCGGGCGATGCGGCGGTGATAAAAACACTCGGCGCCGAAGGGCTTGATAAAGTGTTCGATTACAGCCGCTATACCAAACACGTCGCGGGCGTTATTGACGCCGCCGTCGGCGAAGGGCAAAGGGCTGCGGCATAACCGATGCTTGAGTGGCGCGAGACCGGCATCATCCTTTCGCTTCGCCCGCACGGCGAAAACGGTGCGGTCGTTTCGCTGCTGACGGAGGCTTATGGCCGTACCATGGGCTATGTCTATGGCGCG
>DDBY01000145.1:7052-12309 GCA_002334985.1 Micavibrio sp. UBA2020 | reverse complement strand
CCACTACCAAAACGCAAAAAGTATTGATGCACGAAGGCCGTGATGCCGGGCTTAAAGACGGCATCGGCATCCCCCTGCACGGCCCGCGCGGCGCGCTCGCGGGTGTTGGCGCGGCCAGCAGCGACGGCGGCGTTGACCTTGACGACAAAATGCTGCTGTCCAAAGCCTATCTGCTCGCGCATCAATTCTATGCATCGTTTCTGGAGCTGGAGGCAAAGCGCCTGCAAAACTACGAAGCCCTGCCCATCAACCTGACCGACCGCGAACAGGAAGTTTTGAAATGGTGCGCACGCGGCAAGACCAAGGCGGAAATCGCCGCCATCCTCGGGCTCTCGGAAAACACCGTGCATGCCTATGTCAAGGAAGCGCTGAAAAAGCTGGGCGCGAATAACATGACCTTGGGCGTGCTGCGCGCGCTTCAGCAGGGTCTTATCCAGATTTAATCCCTTTAAAATCAGATAAATAGTAGAAACCCCCACGAACGTGGGTATTCTCAGGCGGCCGCCTTGGCCGTTATCCTGAAGATAGGACTGTTATTTGGAATCATCAAAATTACACAAGCACACAAAACATTATGATTTATTGCATCAATCACAAAACCATTCATCATTTCGGCAAGGCCTTTGTCGAACAGTTTTATCTGCGCTATGACCTTTTGGTCGATGGGCAATATTGGGACCTGTCGCGTTTTCAGGGCATGGAGTACGACCAGTACGACACGCCCGCAACGACGTATCTGGTGCATGTCGGCAAGAACGGCGACGTCACGGGCAGCGTGCGCGCCGTGCCGACCGACCGCCCCTATATGATTAAAAACATCTGGCCGGAAATCGTGCAAACCCGTCCGCTGCCGGAATCGCTGTCTGTGTGGGAAGCGTCCCGTTTTTGCGTCAGCAAACACCTGACGCGCGAGGAGCGCACGCGCGTGAAGAACGAACTGGTGCTCGCCTTCCTCGAATTCGGACTTTTGAACGATGTGCGCGAGATGGTCGGCATCATGCCGCCCAAATTGTGGCAAAGCGTTTTTGTTGCCGCGGGCTGGGACATCGATTTCCTCGGCCCTGAAAAAGGCCTTGGCAAAGACGGCATCATCATCGCGGGGGGCATGCCCATTTCGCTCGCAACGCTGGAGCGTGTGCGCAAAACCACGGGTATTCAGGGTGCCGTTCTGCGCATGGCACCCGAAGCGCCGCCCGCCGCCATGCCGCAGGAAGACGTCGCCAACCAAAACCTTATCGTTGCAAGAGGTGCCGCATGATGCCTGCACATCACGAAACCACGGCCATAGAGCCTGCAGAAAGTCCGCTGTGCGAAAAAGTCGGCAACCTTATTGTCTGCCTGCATTATCTCTCGACACAGGCGCGCAACGACGGACTGCCGGAAATAGCGGCGGAGATTGACAAGGCAATCGCCACAACCGCCCATGCCGGACGCGACATGTATATGGGGCACTTGCAGACCATCGTGACGCAAGACGCGCTATGCCCCGCAGACTTCATCAATGATTTTTGCCACGTCAGCGATGAAACCGTGAAGGGCGACATCTTGCAAATCGTGCAAAAAACAAATGGACAAATTTTTGGCGCATAAATCGCCAAGAGCGGAATTGTACCGGCATTCAAGGGGTGTGAATGAAATGACAAAAGAAAAACTTTCCAGACTAATTGAACAAATCGAAGTGCAGCATCACGCGCTGTGCCTTGATTACCGCCAGCTGCGCAACTTGCTTGACGGCGTCGCCGGCGACGAGGAAGGAAAACTGGAAAAAATCGCGGATATGTACTGGCAGCTGCGCAGCCAGATGTCCGACATCGCGCACGCAAAACCCGCCGATATAGATTTCAGATAAAAGACGGGGATTTTTTAGGTACTTTTTACATCCGCTATTGTGTGGCAACCAGCCTTCGGGCAGGCGATGTCACAGTCCGATTTAATAACCTAAACCTAAAGAAAGCCCCCATCGCAAGACGGGGGCTTTCGATTGCGCACTTACCGCCCACCCTGCGCTATGTAAAAAATCAAGCCGGGATTGAGGAGGGCTTGAAAAATCGTCCGCACCCTCTATTATCATGTTCAGGCGGGCCGGGCCCCTCTGGCGTCGAAGCAAACTCTTTACAAGCTTCGGCGTGATGTCGGACCGCATCGGGAGAGATTCCGGTGTTGGTCTTTTTTTGTTCCGGCGCCAATTCTCCCTCAAGCAAACATCCACACGGCCGCGTTTTGCGCGGACGCCTTTATGCAGGAGAATGAACATGCCGCTTCTTGTATCCCCCATTGACGGCGCGCCGATGCGCCAAATTCACCGCTATGGCATCGAAATCGACGTGTGCCCCACATCCGGCGGCATCTGGCTTGACCGCGGGGAGCTGGAAAAAATCCTGTCTATTTTGCAAGAAGACCTGCAGGCCGCCGCCGCACAAACGCGCCCCGCCGCGCCGCCGCAATACCGCGAACGCGATGACGACGAGCGCCGCGAATACAAAGAATACAAAAACGATGGCCGCAAATATGACGACCACAAATATCACGGCAAACATTACAAAAAAGACAAGATGTCGCGCCTGTTCGACATTTTCGATTTGTAATACCCGGCGCAGCACCACAACAAAAGGACTTGATAGATGCAAGACATACTGATGATGGCCGCGGGGCTGGTGATTTTGTTTATCGCGGGCGAAGGGCTTTTGCGCGGCAGCGTTTCCATCGCCACACAGGCGGGACTTTCAAAACTGCTGGTCAGCGCGGTCATCATCGGGTTTGGCACATCCATGCCGGAAATGACGGTGTCGGTCGGCGCCGCGCTGAAAAACGCGCCTGAAATCGCGCTTGGTAACGTGGTCGGCAGCAATATTGCGAATATCCTGCTGATTGTCGGCCTTGCCGCCGTTTTATACCCGCTGGCCATTCCCGCCGCCGCCGTGCGCCGCGATGTTCTGGCCATGATGGGCGCGGCCATAACGCTTTGCCTGCTCGCCGTATTCAACCTTATGAATGCGGCCACAGGCGCGTTGATGCTTGGCGCGCTTGTCTGCTATCTGACTTATTGCTACCGCGCGGATAAAAAGGCATCGCGCAATGCCGCTAGCCGCGAAACGGCCGAAGAGCCGGGCGACAAGCCATTGAAGCCTGCCATCGCCATATTGATGTGCGTGGCGGGGCTTGCGGGGCTGGTCGGCGGTGCGCAGCTGCTGGTCACCGGGGCGGTATCGATTGCCCGCGACTTTGGTATATCCGAGGCCGTCATTGGCCTGACGATTGTTGCCGTCGGCACCTCGCTGCCGGAACTGGCGACAGCCGCCGTTGCCTCCATGCGCCGCCATAACGAAGTTGTTATCGGCAATATTCTGGGCAGCAACGTATTTAATATATTTTGCATCCTTGGCGTCACGACGATGGTAAAACCCATCGCCGCCGAAGGCCGCATCGTCACAACGGACATCTGGATTATGCTGGCGGTATCGGCTTTTCTGTCGATTTTTCTGTGGCGCGGCACGCGCATGGGCAAACCGGCCGGTATCGTCATGCTGGCGGCTTATGCGGCTTATACGGCGTGGCTTTATATGACAGCAAGCGCATAAAGGCGGGCGCAAAAAGCGCGGAAATCCGGATTATTCGGTATCAGCGGGTTTTTCCGCCTCGGCGAGCTTCGCGGATTCTTTTTTTACCTGCGCCGCCTTGCGCTGTTTATAGATGAAAGCGAGAAAATCGCGCGTCACATCGGCGCGCAAACTTGCCGCTGCCTGCGTGGGCACAAAAACCCGCACGCCGAAGTGATAATGCCCGATATCGCTGGTCGAAAGGTCGTATGACGGCTCCGCCAGCGCAATCGCGATGCCGGCGCGGCGGCGGATTTTGCGGTTGAAAGCCTGTGCCTCGACGCGGAAAGGCGAGAAGTATTTTTCGGTGATTTTCGCCAGCGCCGCCGAAGCCGCTTCGGGGTCTATATCGGCGAATTGCACCGATATTTTGATGTCTTCGAAAATAAACGATTTAAAGAAATTGGCGTTTTCGACGTTGGACGAAAAAATCTTGCCGTTCGGAATAATCACCGTGCGGCCGGTGAACTGATAGCTTTTGCCCTTCATATCAACTTCCTGCAGGCGGAAGGAAAAGGCGTCAAGGTCCACAACCTCCCCCGTCACGCCGTCGATGCTGACCCAGTCGCCCGCTTTGAACGGCTGGCTGGTCACACGCATGATGGCGCCCATCAGGCACAAAATCATTTCCTTGGTCGCGACAACCACGGCGACGGCAAAGGCTGTGATGGACAGGGCGAAGGTATGCAGCTGCGGCGCCCAGATAAGCACAAGGCCGACCACCAGCAATATCGCGCTGCCGTTTTTGATGCGGATAATCCAGCTGCGCTGTTCCTTGGCCAGCACTTCGCTGTCGCGCCAGATGCGGCGGATAAGCAAACGGCGCACAAACAAAAGCGTCACCACGAACAAAAGCGACGTCAGCATGCTGCTGGCTGTAAAAATACCGCCCAGTGCCGCCCAGTCGATATCGAAGGCCAACACGTCTTTCCAAAGCTGCTTGAGGGTTTCCATGTTTATACGCCTGTTTTTTATTGTTATTTTCTAATGAATATACATATAGACCGGGCGCGGCGCAACCGTAGCCGCCACAAAAATCGACTGTGCAAGAATAATTGAAATCATCCGCTTTTGCGGTTAGGTTATGGCGCTTATAACGTCCCCACCGACAGAAAGTTCCCACATACCATGCCCCGTACCGCCGCCAAACTCCGTCAGCTGCCGCGCAAAGAAGGCCTTTATCTCAAACATACCGGCGGCGTCAAAGGCCGCGGCGTTTTCTGCACCAAAGCCATTAAAAAAGGCGAAGTGCTGGAAGTCACCCCCGCGCTTTTGCTGAACGAGCAGGAAACGGATGCCGTGGATGACACGCACCTCGTCAACTACACGTTTGTGACGGGCACGATTTCGGCCAAGACGCGCAAAAAAGCCGGCATTCAGGATACGGACAGCGCCAGCAGCGTTCTTCTGGGCGTCATGACGTTTTGCAACCACGACGAACACCCCAACGCGGAAATCCAGTGGGAAGAAGAAGACGGCACCGTCTATTACACGCTGGTGGCCACGCGCAGCATTCCTAAAAATACCGAAATCTGCACAACCTACGGCGACGGCTGGTTCGAAGACCGCATGTGATTTTGCGCAAGCGCCGTAAGCTCACGCTGCACCCGCGCAAAAAGACCGTCCCAATCGCCCGGCGTTTCCTGCCGCATCAAACGCAT
>DDBY01000145.1:0-6702 GCA_002334985.1 Micavibrio sp. UBA2020 | reverse complement strand
ATAATCAAATCCAGCGATTGCAGCGCCGCCGCGGTTTCGGCGAAATCGTTCATCAGCGGGCCGAGCGGCAGGATAAGCCCCTCCGCCCCGCTCTCAGGCAAATCGCCTTCGCAGGGGCCTTTTTGCAGACTGTAAAGCTGCACGCCCGGAATACTGGCCAGCGGCAGGAAACGCTCCAGCTCCACGGCGCGTTTACGGTTGCGCGCAAAGGTCACGCTGCCCGACCATACAATGCCCACGCGCAGCTTGCCCGCGCCCTGTTTCAACATCATAGCCGCTGCGGGCGGCAATTCGGGGGCAATCCCAAGCGGCGGCGGCGCTGGGATATTTTCAAGCGTTGTGCCGAAAATACCGGGCAAACTCATCATCGGCACTTGGTAATCGTATGTCCCCGCCTCCGGCGCGGTTTCGGCCAGCACATCAATCGCGCCGATACCGGCGAACAGGCGGTGCAGCGGTTTTTTGCACTCCACAATCACTGTCGCGCCCCGCGCCTTGACCAGCGGCAGATATCGGCTGCACAGCATGCTGTCGCCGAACCCCTGTTCTTCGTAAACAAGAATGGTTTTGCCGCTCAAATCCTCGCCGCGCCAGCGCGGGGCGGTTTCGGGGCGCGGTTTCATTCCCTTTTGCAGCCAGCGGATTTCAAAAGCATCCCAGCCTTCTTTGTACTGGCCGAGGTGCAGCGCGGTAATGGCACGGTCCCACAAAAGCGACGGGTCTTGAGGTTTAAGCTTCAGCGCTGCATCGAATTCGCGCAGCGCTTCTTCAAAGCAGCCGAATTCGCGCAGGCCGATGGCGTAGTTATTGCGTATCAGCACATCATCGGGCTTCAGCGCCGCAGCTTTCGCATGGGCGGCCAGAGCCTCTTCTTTGCGGTCAAGGTCGCCGTAGCAATTGCCAAGATTGGTAAGATAGGCCGGATTATCCGGCGACAGCGCGACAGCGCGCGCGGCACATCCGGCGGCAGGCCAGAATTTCCCCTCCGCCCGCAAAAGCGTGCCTAGGTTTATCCACGACGGCGCATGCGCAGGGTCGCCAGCCAGCACCGCGCGGTAAACCAGCGCGGCTTCTTTTTTCTGCCCTTTTTCATGCAGGGCCACGGCCTGACGAAACGCCTGCTCGCGCGCCTGCGGACTGTTCATGTCAAGGCGACGCACAGGGGCTGCTTTATCGGATACGGTCATAGAAGAGAGCCTGCTTTTTAATACTTATATCTTGAAAACAGGCCTATTAAAGCCGAGGCACCGGCGCTTGTAAACCGTCCGTTTTCAATACCCGACGGTAAAGCGCGCACGGATATGCCGCGGCTGTTCGACCTCGTCCAACATCGCGACAGCGTAGTCTTCTTCGGATATATGGCTCTTGCCGTCGGCATCCATCAAAAGCGCATCCTTGCCCAGACGGAAAACGCCCGTGCGCTTGCCCGCCGCGATAAGGGCGGAGGGGGAAAGAAAAGTCCAGTCAAGCGCTGTCTCCTGCCGCAGTGCGCCAAGGAATGCCGCCCCGCGGAGCGCTTCGCCGCGCCACGCCTCCGGAAAATCCGGGCTATCGACAACACGCTGCCCGTTCGGCAGCTCAAGACTGCCCGCGCCGCCCACGGCCAGATAACGCTTCACCCCCGATGCCTTGACAGCGCCAAGCAGCGCCGCGGGTTCAAAAGCCGAAAAATGAACACTGCTGATAACCGCCTCATGCCCGCGCAAAAGAGCGGCCAGCTCGTCCGGCTTGGCCACATCGCCCTGCACCGCCGTTACATGTGCGGCATGGGCGATTTTCTGGGGGTTTCGGGCAATGGCGGTGATGTCATGGCCGCGCGATACGGCCTCCGCCAGAATTTTGCTGCCGATATTGCCGCTGGCGCCGATAAGGGCGATTTTCATGGGGTATGTCCTTTATCGCGGGTTTGAAGGTTGCCAAAACGATATGGCGCAGGTGCGTTAAATGTCAAGTTACAAGCCTGCGGCGGGGTGCTAGTCTGATGAAGATAACCATTCCGCAGGAAACATCCCTTTATGTCCCGCAGCCGTCTTTTGCCCCTGTACGAATTTTTCTGGCACCTGTCCGAAGCGCAGAAAGCCGGCCTACCGCTGCGCACGACACTGGACGACATCGCCCGAAACGCCGAAAGCCGTAAACTCGCGCGTATTTACACAGACATCGCGCTTTGTTTGCAAAGCGGGCAGATGCTGGCAGATGCGCTTGACGCGCACCCGCGCACCTTTGACGATACGCTGCGCGCGCTGGTGCGCAGCGGCGAAGAATCAGGGCGCATGTCCGCCGCCTTCGCGCGCTGCGCCGAAATTGTGCGCCTGCGCGATAACCGCGCACGCGAAATGCGCCGCGTCACGCGGGAGCCGAAAATCACCGCCGCCATCACCGTCGGCCTTGGCGCGCTCAGCGGTGCAGATACGCTGGTCGATGGCGCCATTACCTTTGTACTTCTCGGCAGTGCGGCCATACTGGGCTGGCGTTTTTCACCGGTCTTCCGGCGGTTTGTGTTTTCCATTCTGCTGCACATCCCCGTTATCGGCGCCATATTGCGGCGCGACGGCTGGGCGCGGTTTCTTGAAAGCCTGTGTTTTTTGTACCAAAGCGGCATCCCGTTGCGGGCAGCCGCCGAAACGGCGGCCAACCTTCAGCCGGCGGTCGGCTTGAAAAAGATATTTCTGCGCATCGCGGAGAAAATATCCCACAAATCCGGCGTCTTGGAAGCCTTTGCAGCCGAAAAGGGTATCGACCCGCTGGTCATGAGCATGGTGCGCGCGGGCGAGCGTAGCGGCAATCTGGCGCAAAGCCTGAACGAAGCGGTTTTGCGGCTGGATGAAGAAAACGACCGCGCCCTCACCGCGCTGCGGCAATATACAGGCCCCATGCTGGCGATTGCTTTGGGCTTTATTATCTGGCGATTCTTGTAAAGCTCAGCGGCGGCGCGCGACGATAAACATCACGTCTTCGGTGAACAACATGCCTTCGGGGTTTTTATCCGACGGGAAAGCACGGTTCATCATCCATATCAAATCCGAATGCGCCCATGATGATAATTCTATCAAATGGCGGCCGTATAAAAATTTGGCGGTCGAAGCGGTAAACCAATGCTCCAGATATTTTTGCGTATCGGGCACTTCGTGCCCGACAGTATAGGCTTTGTGCCCGCAAATATCCCAGCCATGCGCATCCAGAAGCGCGCGCCATTCGTCCAGCGTTAAATAATGGAACGGGCTTTGCACGTTTTCGATGCGGAATTCGCCGCGCACATAGGCATCCACCATTTGTAAAAGCGGCGGCAACGCCTGACAGGTGCTGAAAACCATATAGCTGCCGGATTGCGTCAGAGCGGCAATATCCTGCATCAGGCGCGGCTTGTCAGATACCCAGTGCAGCGCCCAGTTTGACATCACAGCGCCCAAAGGCGCGCCCGCGATGTTCAACTTGCCCATCTCTTCGGCCGTGGACTGTATATAGGTGATGCGCGTATCTGCGTATTTGTCGCGGGCGACAGCGAGCATGTCGCGGTCAGGCTCGATGGCCGTCATGCGCTGCACGCTTTGGAACACCCGAAAGGATTGCAGCGTGCGCGCCCCCGTGCCTGCACCAATATCAATCATGCTGCGGATAGCGGCGAGGTCCCGGTCAGGAATAGCCTCGCGCACAAGCGCCATCAGGACATTGAACTGTTCCTGCTGGAAATCGCTGGTCTGGTCGTAGCAAATGCCGAGATGCTGTTTCATGCCCGCGATTTTAGGCCTTGGCACCTTCTTTGTCAAAAGCGCGGCGGAAGACGCCTTCCTGAAAAAACGTCTCCCCCAGCCACGGGTGGTTAATCGCGAGCCGGAAGGTAAAATTGCCGTCGCCATGGTCAAGGTGCGCGACATCCGTACGCCCCGGGGTCAGCAAATGGGGCAGCGGTATCTGCCAGAACAAAAAGGTGCAGAAATATCGGTAACTGCGGAAATAAAGCTGCCCGTCTTCAGTAAAAACCTGCAGTTTCATACCAAAACCGCCGCCGACAACTTCCAGCATTTCCCCCTGCGCGCTTTCCCGTTTAACCGATGAAACCAGTACGGGCGCACGCTGCGGGTATTGATAAAACCGCTCCCAGCAAACGCCGCCGTCTTTCGCGTAAAGCCTGACCTGCATCGGCACATTTTCGCCCGCGTATGGCGTCAGCGGGTTGCCAATGACGCGCGTCAGCTGCGCAAACAGCCAGCCCGCGCGGCTGCGGCGGATAATGTGCATATTGCCGCTGTAAACAAAAACCTCGCCCGCAGCAGGCTCGCGCGCGAAGCGCGTCTGGATGCCGGGGCGCAGGCGTGCCCAGGCTGCGCCCAATTGATGTTTCAGCGCGTTTTCCGGCTTCAGGTTATTGATTTTAGGAATACGCAGCGCGCGCAAAAGAAGATTGCGGACGGATTTGCAGGCCGGATACATCACCGCCGCCGCGCCGCGGGAGAAAAAACAAACACGGTCGATAAATCCCGTCAAACCGCTGCGCCGCGTATAGGCCGTCAGCCGCCATGCCGCATCGCTGCCGTAGAAAATATCATCGCCGATTTTAAGTGCGATGCCCTCGTCAATATCCAGCCCGGCATCCGTGATGTCATCCATCACCGCGCCGGGGGCGCGGGCATTGACCAGCGCGATTTCCACACTATCATCACGCGGAGACAGGCGGGTGCAGTAGCCGCGGCAGACGGGGCAATCGTGGTCATAGACCAGAAATACCTTTTGTTTTTCAGCTGCTTGCATGGCACCCCCTTGCCCTTGGCGGAATCGGGTGATATATTTAACTAAGTAGCTAAATAAAGTGTCTCACGGAATCACCTGCAGCGTCAACGCCCATCCGCTTCAAAAGCGACGCGCCGGATAAAAGGATAGAAAAGAGCCGATATGTTGACCGGAAAGATATTTGATGCGCTTTCATCCCCCGTCAGACGCAAGATTCTGGCGTATCTTTCTGCGACCTCGCTGACTGCGGGTGAAATTGCGGAGCGGTTTGATATTTCAAAACCATCGCTGTCCAAACACCTCGCCCTTCTTGAAAACGCGGGACTTGTGAGCAGCGAGAAGAAGGGACAGTTCGTGCATTATTCACTGGTGCGCGACAATCTTGTGAATACGCTGAACGGCTTTGTGCAGGAGGTTTGCCCTGTCGGCAGGCCGCTGAAATCCGAAAGCCGCACACTGGCCGCCCGCAAAGAAAAAAACGATGAGAAATCCGCCGCGCGCGGACAGGGCAAAGAATAACCCCCGCAGGAAAACACCATGAAATCTGTATTCTATATGGCTATGACAGTTTTTTGCCTCATGCTTTCGTTTCCGGCGCAGGCGAATGTGCAGCCACCGCCCGCCGCGCAGAGCGCGCCTATTGATGCCTTCTCGTTCAGCTTTTTTGGCATAGACGGCACGGAAATGCCGCTCAAGGATTTACGCGGCAAGGTACTGCTGGTCGTGAACACTGCAACCGGCTGCGGGTTTGCGGGGCAGTTCCGTGATTTGCAAAAGCTGCAGGATACCTACGGCAAAGACGGGCTTGTGGTCATCGGGGTACCGTCGAGCGATTTCGGCGGACAAGAGCCGCTGGACGGTGATGTTCTTAAAAAAACTGTCGCGGACACCTACGGCGCGACCTTCGCCCTGACACAGAAAACGGCCGTCAGCGGTGCAGCGGCACATCCTTTTTATCTCTGGGCCGCGAAACAAGGCGCGGGAGGGCTCTTGTCGGCGAAACCCCGCTGGAACTTTCACAAGTATCTGGTCGGCCGCGATGGGCGCATCCTTGCCTCCGTTCCCGCAACGACAGGGCCGCTGGATGCAGAATTTGCGGCGCGAATTAAAATCGCCCTTTCACAAAAAACTGATGAAAAACAATAAATTAGCGCAGCGCATCTTTTATTGACATAAAGCGCCCATCTGCTTATTCTGGCGGCAACGATTCACCCATCACCGCCGGAGATTCCCTGCCGCCATGGCCAAGCCGCCCCTGCGCAATCCCGAGTACGCCGACGCTTTGAGCGAAAGCGTTGCGCGTGGCGATATTGCCTTGGCGCGGGCGCATTTCGACAAGGTGCTATGGGGCGACAGCGAACAGCGCCCGACGTGGGAACATTTACAAATCGCCGTACAAAAAGGCGACGTACCAATGACGCGGCTGCTGGTCACCTGGGGCGCACGCGCAAGCGCGGACGACCTTGCCGCCCTGCAAAAAGCCGCGCCCAAAAAATATCCTGAATACCTGCAAACGCTGCGCCGTTCCGGCCATGGCATTTCGCCCAAGGCGCTGCGCGACGGTATCGCCGCCGCCAATGCCCTGCCCGAAAGCGCAGGCAACGAAAGCCTCGAAGAGACGGTCACCAAGGCGTTTATCGACGATAAATTCATCGACTACCGCGCTGCCCGCCTGCCGCAGGACTGGCGCACGGTTTTAAATGCGCTGCAAAAACAAGGCGCGCCGGAATCGATTATCGGCGGCGGCGCGCTGCGCGATTTGTTCAACGAACGCGCCATCAAAGACGTGGATATTTTCCTGCAAAGCCGCGGCAGCGAAAAACACAACCGCCGCTTTATCCGCGATGCTTTTGCCAAGGCCGGCATGCCCATCCACAAGCAAACGGTATCGCGCGGCATTTACGGCCACGAAGTGCGCGAAGAAATGCCGGAGCCGAAAAAAGCGGTTTTCCAGCCGCGCATCGGCAGCAGCTA
>DDBY01000064.1:5048-7256 GCA_002334985.1 Micavibrio sp. UBA2020 | reverse complement strand
ACGCTACACAACGCGGCAAGCACGCCCGCGCGCCACATCCCCGTGATGCTGGCCGAGGTTCTGGCTTGCCTCGCACCCAAAGACGGCGGCGTCTATGTCGATGGCACTTTCGGTGCGGGCGGCTATACCCGCGCCATTCTTGAATCCGCCAATTGCACCGTCTATGGCATTGACCGCGACCCCGAAGCCATCGCGCGGGCGCAGGCCTTCACGCGCGATTTCGCCGGACGGTTCCATGCGCTGCACGGCTGCTTTGGCGATGCCGCGCATCTGCTGGCGGGCGCGGGGGTTGAAAGCATCGATGGTTTCGTGCTCGACCTTGGCGTATCGTCCATTCAGCTGGGCACTGCCTCGCGGGGGTTTTCGTTCCAGCATGACGGCCCGCTGGATATGCGCATGAGCCTGAGCGGCGAAAGCGCCGCCGACATTGTGAACACCGCGGATGAAAAAGAGCTTGCCGATATCATCTATACCTACGGCGAAGAGCGCGCCGCACGCCGCATTGCCAAAGCAATCGTAGAAGCCCGCCGCGAAAAACCGATTGAAACCACCGCCGCCCTCGCCGCGATTATCCACCGCGTGCTGCCCATGCACGGCGGCATGAAAACAGACACCGCGACGCGCAGTTTTCAGGCGCTGCGCATCCACGTCAACGACGAGATGGGGGAGATTGACCGTGCGCTTGACGCCGCCCCTGCGCTTTTGAAAGACGGCGGGCGTCTGGTTGTTGTATCTTTCCATTCGCTCGAAGACTGGCGCGTCAAAACATATCTGCGCGAACAGTCGGGGGAGCAGGCGGGCACGTCGCGCCATCTGCCGCCCGATATGTCGGTGAAGGCCGCGCCCGTATTCAAACTTGAAAAACGAAACGGCCTTGCGCCAAGCGATGCCGAAACCGCGGCAAACCCCCGCTCCCGCTCCGCCCGTTTGCGCTACGCCATCCGCACCGATGCCCCCCTGCAAAGCGCCGCCCGCCGCGCAGGAGGCCGCGCATGAGCAAATTCGCCGCCCTTTGGCTTTTCTGCGCGCTTGTGTGCGGCGCGCTTTTGTTCAAAACAAGCCAGGCCGTGACGGATGGCCGCGCCAAGCTCGACCTCATCACCGCCGATACGCGGCGCGAAGAAGATTCCCTGCGCGTTTTGCAAGCGGAGTGGAGTTACCTCAACCAGCCCGACCGGCTTGAAAAACTTGCCGCCCAGTATTTGAAACTCACCCCCATGCGCGGCAAACAGTTTGCGGAGGCGCAAGGCCTGCCGCTGCGCCCCGTACCGCAAGAATCCTTGCCTGAAAATACCGCCGCCGACGCGGCAGCCATTGCCGCTATCGCCGCAGGTATCGAAAGCAGCGCAGGCACCCCCGAAACCACAGCCCCTGCCGCCCGCCCGCCGCGCAAACCGGCGGAGCTGCGCCAAAGTGCGTCTTTCAAGCCCGCTGTAAAAGCCGCGGCCAGCGTAAAGCCGGGCGCCGCGCCCGCAAAGCCCGCACCCGTTTCTGCAAAACCGGCCACACCGAAACCCGCCGCGCCAAAACCTGCGCCGGCGCGTGACAGCGGCAGCACTCCGCGTGATTTCAGCGACGTCCTGAGCAGCCTCGGGGGGACGCAATAATGCGCGACACGGCCCGCACCAGCGTTGAGGGACATCAGGCACGGCTGCTCGGCCAGGCGAAGATTCGCATGTTGTTTGTCGCTGCCGTTTTCATGGTCGGGTATCTGGCGGTATCGCTGCGGCTGGTTGACCTTACTTTGCTGCGCGATACGCAGGAAACCCAGACAACCCAAAGCGCCGCCGCCGACAAGGACGCCCCGCGCAAACCCGCGCGCGCCCTGCGCGGCACTATCACCGACCGCAACGGGGAGCTGATGGCGACGTCGCTGCGCATGGCCTCGGTCTTCGCCGATGCGACCGTTGTCAGCGATGCCGCGAAACTAGCCAAACAACTGGCGCAGATTTTGCCCGAAGAAAAAGAAAAAGAGCTTTTCACCAAACTAAACTCCAAACGTAAATTTATCTGGATTGCCCGCAACATCACCCCGCGCCAGATGCAGGCCATCAACATGCTGGGCGAGCCGTCGCTGGGCTTTCAAGACGAAGCGCGCCGTATTTATCCGCATGGCCGCCTGACGTCGCATATCCTCGGCTACACCGACGTTGACGGCATCGGCATCGCAGGCATCGAACGTGCCTATCAGAAACAGCTGGCGGAAGG
>DDBY01000064.1:0-4716 GCA_002334985.1 Micavibrio sp. UBA2020 | reverse complement strand
ATGAAAACATTCAGCGCCAAGGCGGCTATCGGCCTTGTCATGGATGTGCGCAGCGGCGAGATTATCGCCATGGTGTCCCTGCCCGATTTCGACCCCTACCACCCCGCACAGGCGAGCGACGAGCAGAAATTCAACCGCGCCACGCTGGGCGTTTTTGAAATGGGCTCGACCATGAAGCTGTTTCCGGTTGCCGCCGTCCTTGACGAAGGCATCGCCAGCTTCGCAACAAATTATGACGCGCGCGAGCCTATACGTTTCGGCCGCCACACCATCAACGATTATCACGCCAAGCGCCGCGTGATGACCCTGCCCGAAGTTTTCATCCATTCGTCCAACATCGGCACGGCGCGCATGGCGCAATCGCTGGGTGACGGGGGCTTGCGCGATTTTTATAAAAAAATCGGCTTCCTTGAGCGCGCCCCCATCGAACTGCCGGAGCGCGGCGCGCCGCTTGTCCCGCGCCCGTGGCGGGAGATTAACACCCTGACCGCCTCCTACGGCCATGGCATTGCGGTAAGCCCCGTGCATCTGGCGCGCGCCGCGGCGGCCTTGACCAACGGCGGCATCCTGATTGAACCCACCATGCTTTATGATGAGACGCACAGCCATGAAATGAAGGGCGCGCGCGTGATTAAGGCTGAAACCTCGCAGCGCGTGCGCGACTTGCTGGAGTTGGTCGTCGCTGGCGGCACAGGCGGCAAAGCCGCCGCCGAAGGATACGGCGTTGGCGGCAAGACCGGCACAGCGGATAAAACGCTGGGCAAAGGGTATAGCAAGAACGCGCGCCTGTCGTCGTTCCTTGGCGTCTACCCCATCGAAGCGCCGCGCTATGCCGTACTTGCGATTATTGACGAGCCGCAACCGACCAAGGAAACCTACGGCTATGCCACCGGTGGCTGGACGGCCGCCCCCGTGGTTGGAAAAGTGATTGAACAAATGGCGCCGCTTTACGGCATTGCACCGCAAAGCGGGCCGAAGCGCGACATCAAAGCCGAGATGGCGCGCTATTTGAAAGACAGCAAGGAAGGAAAGAGCATTGCGACTGCTGGAACTGATAGATGACGCGGACGCCGCAGGCGTGACGCTGCATGATGCCGACAAGGCCGCCGACCTGCACATCACGGGCTTGAGCGCGGATTCGCGCGAAGTGCGCGCAGGATTTGTTTTTGCCGCCTTTCCAGGGGCGAAGATGGACCGCCGCCAGTTCATCAGCGATGCTGCCGCACGCGGTGCATCCGCCATATTGGTGCCGCGCGGTACCGATGTTTCGGGCGCCACGCTTGGCAATGCCGTGGTTATCGAAGACGACAACCCGCGCCGCCGCTTTTCGCTGATGGCTGCGAAATTCTATGGCCGCCAGATGGGCACCATCGCCGCTGTCACGGGCACCAATGGCAAAAGCTCTACCGTCAACTTCTGCCGCCAGATATGGCAGTCGATGGACCACGCGGCCGCAAGCCTTGGCACCATCGGCGTCGAAGCCGCTGGCGGGAAAATTGCCGGCATCAAACGGCCGGGGCTTTTGACCACGCCCGACCCTGTTGTGCTGCATTCGGAAATCGCTGAGCTGGAAGCAGCCGGCGTCACGCATCTGGCCTTCGAGGCGTCCAGCATCGGGCTTGACCAGCACCGCCTTGACGGCGTTGCCGTGACCGCCGCCGCGTTCACCAACCTGACGCGCGACCATCTGGATTACCACGGCACCATGGATACCTATTTTGCGGCGAAAGCACGGCTGTTTGGCGAAGTGCTGGACGCCAAGGGTGTTGCCGTGATTTGCATGGATACGCCCTATTCGCAAAAACTGCGCGCGATATGCGATGCACGCAAGATACGCGTGATTGAAGTCGGCCACGCCGCCAAAGACATCAAAATTACCGCCCAAAAACCATTGCCGCACGGGCAATATCTCGACCTTCTGGTCATGGGGCAACGCTATACGCTGGAGCTGCCGCTGGTCGGTGATTTTCAGGCGATGAACGCGCTGACCGCGCTCGGCCTTGTGCTGGCGGCGGCCCCCGATGATACGGCGCTGCAAATTCAGGGCGTGCACGCGCTTGAGCGGTTGCAAAGCGTGCGCGGACGTCTTGAATATGCCGCCAGCCTGAAAAACGGGGCAGCCATTTACGTTGATTACGCCCATACGCCGGACGGGCTTGAAACCATGCTGAAGGCCGTGCGCCCGCATACCGCGAAAAAACTGCATGTGGTTTTCGGCTGCGGCGGCGACCGCGACCGCGGCAAACGGCCGATGATGGGTGAGATTGCCGCGCGCCTTGCCGATGTTGCCATCGTTACCGACGACAACCCGCGCACCGAAGACGCCGCCTTCATCCGCGGCGAGGTAATGCAGGGCTGCCCGCAGGCAACCGAAATTGCCGGACGCCGCGATGCCATCCGCCGCGCGGTTGCCGGACTTGGCGCAGGCGATTTACTGGTGATTGCAGGCAAGGGACATGAACAAGGCCAAATCGTAGGGACGGAAGTCCTGCCCTTCGACGATGTGGGCGAAGCCAAGGCCGCTGCCGCCGCTATCGATGCATGAAGATAAACAAGAACTGAAACTCGAAAATACAGAACTGCAGGATAAAATGACCGATAACCAAACCCCGCTCTGGACTTCCCAAGACGCCGCCGCCGCCACCCGCGGCCGCGCAAGCGCCGCCTTCGCCGTGAATGGCGTATCGATTGACACGCGCACGCTGCAAAAAGGCGATTTGTTCGTCGCGCTGAAGGGCGACCGTCTTGACGGACACGATTACGTCGATGCCGCCTTCGCCGCCGGCGCGGGCGCGGTGATGGTATCCAAAGATTACGACGTATCCAAAGCCAAAGGCCCCGTACTGGTGGTTGACGATACCACGCGCGCCCTCGAAGACCTCGGCCGCGCCGCGCGCGCACGGTGCAAAGGCACCATTATCGGCGTTGCAGGCTCCGTCGGCAAAACGGGCACCAAGGAAATGCTGGCAACATTGCTGTCGGCCAGCGGCAAGACGCACGCATCGAAAAAAAGCTTCAACAACCACTGGGGGGTGCCGCTGTCACTGAGCAACCTTCCGGCGGATGCCGATTTCGGCATTTTTGAAATCGGCATGAACCATCCGGGCGAAATTATCGGCCTGACCGACCAGGTGAAACCCGACATCGCCCTTATCACCACGATTGACCGCGAGCATATCGAATTTTTCGACAACGGCCTTGACGGTATCGCCGATGCGAATGCGGAGATTTTCACCGGTATGTCCGAAAACGGCATCGCCATCCTCAACCACGACAACCCGTATTTCGAGCGCCTGAAAGCGCATGCGGAAAAACAGGGCATCAAAGACATTCGCGGGTTTGGCGAAGAAGATGGCGCCGGCATCAAGCTGGTCGATTGCGCCCTGCATGCCGACAGCAGCCGCGTCACCGCCGACATCGACGGCGAAAAAGTCAAATACAAGCTGCAAATACCGGGCAAACACATCGTGCTTAACTCCCTCGGCGCGCTCGGCGTCGTCAAAGCCGCCGGCGCCGACCTTGAAAAAGGCATCGAAGCGCTGAAAAACGCCGAAGCCGTTTCAGGGCGCGGCAATCGCTACCAAATCACGCTGGTCGCGGGGGAGCCGCCGCTCACCATCATCGATGAAAGCTATAACGCCAATCCCGCCTCGATGCAGGCTGCGTTCAAGGTGTTCGAACTCGTAGAGCCGCAAGGCGAAGGCCGCCGCCTTGCCATCCTCGGTGATATGCTGGAGCTGGGCAAGGACGGTCCGCGTTTGCATGCGGAGCTTGCCAATCCGCTTTTGAAGGCAAAAACCGACCAGCTGTTTTGCTGCGGCCCCCTGATGGACGCGCTTTATCAGGCGCTGCCCGCCGAATGGCAGGGCGCGCATGCAAAAGACAGCAAAGCACTGACCGATATCGTCAAAGATACCGTGAAGCCGGGCGATGTCCTGCTTATCAAAGGCTCTGCCGGCAGCCGCATGGCCTATGTCATCGAAGCACTGCACGCGATGGATATTAACGCCACCGGAAATAAGAACGGCCAGAGCGCCGCCAACGATAAAAACGACAAACCCGCCGGCACGAACGGCAAGGATAAAAAGAATGCTCTATAACCTTCTCTATCCGCTGACGAATTACTTCACAGCGTTTAACCTGTTCCAGTATCTGAGCTTCCGTACCGGCGGCGCGATTATGACGGCGCTTGTTATCAGCCTTGCTATCGGCCCCGCGGTTATACGCTGGCTGAAGAAAAAGCAGCGCGAGGGTCAGCCCATCCGCGAAGATGGGCCGGAAACACACCTGAAGAAAAAAGGCACGCCCACCATGGGCGGCCTTATGATTTTGTTTTCGGTGACGGTATCGACGCTTTTGTGGGTGGATATCACCAATCCCTATATGTGGATTGTGCTGTTTGTGTTTCTGGGCTACGGCGCCATCGGCTTTGCCGACGATTACGCCAAACTGACGCGCAGCAGCCACCGCGGCATTCCGGGCAAGCTGAGATTGCTTTTGGAAATGGCGATTGCGGCTGTGGCCGTTCTTTCCATCATGCTGCTCACCACGGGTGGCCTTGGCAGCAGTCTGGCGTTTCCGTTTTTCAAAAACCTGCTGATTGACCTTGGCTGGTTTTTTATCCCCTTCGGCGTCATTGTCGTTGTGGGCGCAGCGAATGCCGTCAACCTGACGGACGGGCTGGACGGTCTCGCCATCGGCTCCATCATGATTGCG
>DDBY01000239.1 GCA_002334985.1 Micavibrio sp. UBA2020 | reverse complement strand
GAATATTTCCAGACACCACAAACCGGGGATGACGATGCCCTCTACGCCTAAAAAAACCGCAACCAAAACTGGCAAAATCGCTTTTCAGGGGCGCGCGGGCGCCTATTCGCATACGGCCTGCCTGACGGCCTTCCCCAAGCTGGAGCCGCTGCCCTGCCCCAGCTTCGCCGATGCGTTTCACGCCGCCGAAACCGGCCGCGCGGATTTTGCGATGATACCCATCGACAATTCGATTGCGGGGCGAGTGGCGGACATTCACAACCTGCTGCCCGCATCGCCGCTGTCGATTGTGGCGGAGCATTTTATTCCGGTGCATCACTGCCTTCTGGGCGTACCCGGCGCGAAAATCGAAGACGTCAAAACCGTCTATAGCCATGTGCACGCGCTGCCCCAGTGCAAAAAATTCATCGCCGAACATAAACTGAAACCCGTTGTATTCGAAGACACGGCAGGCAGCGCCGCACGCGTGGCCGAAATGAACGATGCCGCACATGGCGCGATTGCCAGCGCGCTGGCCGCCGATTTGTACGGGCTCAAGGTTCTTAAAAAGAATATCGAAGATGAAAGCGGCAACACCACGCGCTTTATCGTGCTGGCCAAAGGGCATAAACTGCCCGTACCCGCGCGCGGCACACGCTACATGACGTCGCTGATTTTCAAGGTGCGCAACATTCCCGCTGCGCTTTACAAAGCGCTCGGCGGTTTTTCCACCAACGGCATCAACATCACCAAACTGGAAAGCTATCTGGAGGGGAATAAATTCCACTCCGCCCGTTTTTACTGTGAAGTCGAAGGCCACCCCGAAGATTTCGCCTTCGAACACGCGATGGACGAGCTCAGGTTTTTCGCCGCCGACGTGCGCATGCTCGGCACCTACCCGCGCCACAGCTACCGCGATAGCGTGAAATAATTTACCGTAACATTTCGCGCGTCATTGCTGCACAGTTTTCCGTTTCCGTCATGGCATGGCCGTGCTAGGCTTGGCGCCGGAGTGAAGGGTTTTTTGACAAGACCCTTCGGCAGGAGTTATTTTCCGAAAGGCGACTGAACATGGCGACCTACGCTCAACTGGCATCCAAACTGCTGCGCGACGCCGCGACATTTTTCAGAAACGTGGGCGCCCAGAACGAACCCCTGCGCGAGCAAATGAACGACAACGCCACGGTTTACGAGCAAGTGGCTGACCTGCTTGAAAAAGACCCGAACGGCAATCTCGACCTCGGCGACGGCAACTAAACCCGTCCGCAAATACGCGTCAAAAACCCGCAGATTTACTCAAAAAACCCGCTCTTTCCTTGAGCCGGAGCCTCGATATTTGCTACAATATCTGGCTGGCCGCGTTCGGGGGAATTTCGCGCCGGCATGCCGTGCCGCCATGGTGCGGCAGTGACAAACCGCCGCCGCGCCAAACCGTGCGGCGCGCATGTGAGATGGGGAGCAGGTTTTGGGTATGTTCATGGGGATTTTTTCACGCGGTAAAAACAAACTGCACGGCAAATCACGCCGGAGCAACAAGACCCCGCTGCTGCCCGCCGCCCTGCAAAGCTTCATCGCCCATCGCCTGACGGATACCGTGGGCACGCTTTATGCGGGGCTCGGTCTCAGCCTTGCCGCCGCGCTTGCGACTTATCACGCGGCCGACCCGTCTTTGAACACCGCCGTTTCTGCGGACACGTCCGTGCAAAACGCGCTGGGCGCCCCCGGCGCCTATGCGGCGGATTTGATGCTGCAAACGCTGGGGCTTTCGGCATGGTTTTTCGCCGCCGCCCTTATCGTCTGGGGGTACCGCATTTTGCGCCGCCTGCCGCTGGGCGGTATCGGCACGCGCTTGCCGCTTTTGCTCGGCGGGGTTTTGCTGGGCGCGGTCATGCTGGCACGTGTGCCGGCTTTTGACAGCTGGGGCATTGGCGCCTATATGGGCGGTTCGGCCGGCGGGCTGATTTTCAACGCCGTTGCGCAGCCGCTGCAAGGCTGGATTGGCGGCATGGCGTTTTCGTTTGTGGCGCTCAGCGCCATGCTGGCGTTTCTGGCCTGCTATCTGCCCGCGCTCGGCCTCAGCCTTGGCGAGTGGGTGGATGGCCTGCGCCGCACGCGCGATATCAGCGCGGTTGTCACGCGCAAAACCGCCGAGGCCATGGCCGCTTTCCGCAACTGGCATGCACGCTACAGCAACATGAAGCGCGAAACGCCCGCCGCCCTGCGCCCGCGCCGCGTGCGCGTGAATGACAGCGCCCCCGAAGTTGAAGACGACGAAGACGCGGAAGAACCCGCCCCCGCCCTTGCCGCCCCCGCGCGCAAGGCCGTTGTCGCCCCGCGCATCGAAAAGCCCAAGGCTGCACCGCATAAAGACGACAAGCAAAAGAAACTCGACCTGCGCACCACGGGCGAGGACGAGGAATGGACCCTCCCCTCCCTCGACGTTTTGCAAAGCCCGCCCGCCAACGCAACGGCAAGCCGCCTTGACGAGGCCGGATTGCAAAAGAACGCGGAAATGCTGCAATCGACACTGGGCGATTTCGGCGTGCAGGGCGATATCCTGAAGGTCAACCCCGGCCCCATCGTCACGCTCTATGAAATGGAACCCGCCCCCGGCACCAAAACCAGCCGCGTGGTCGGTCTGGCCGACGACATCGCCCGCTCCATGAGCGCGGTATCGGCGCGTATCGCCGCCGTGCCCGGCAAAAATGCCATCGGTATCGAATTGCCCAATGCAAAACGCGAAATGGTTTTCCTGCGCGAGCTTCTGGGCAGCAATGATTACGACCGCAACACATCGCGCCTGCCGCTGGTCCTTGGCAAGAACATCGGCGGGGAGCCTGTGATTGCCGACCTCGCGCGCATGCCGCACCTGCTGGTCGCAGGTACGACGGGCTCGGGTAAATCGGTTGCCGTGAACACGATGATTTTGTCGCTACTCTACCGCCTGTCGCCGGAGCAATGCCGCTTTATCATGATTGACCCCAAGATGCTGGAGCTGTCGGTTTATGACGACATCCCGCACCTGCTGACGCCCGTGGTCACGGAACCGCACCGCGCCATCGTCGCGCTGAAATGGGCCGTGCGCGAGATGGAAGACCGCTACCGCGCCATGTCGAAACTCGGCGTGCGCAACATCGACGGGTTTAACGAGCGTGTGCGCGAAGCCCGCGACAAGGGCGAAGTGCTGATGCACAAAATCCAGACCGGTTTCGACCCCGACACAGGCAAGCCGGTGTACGAAGAACAGCCCATCCCGCTCAACAACCTGCCCTACATCGTCGTTATCGTCGATGAGTTTGCCGATTTGATGCTGGTTGCGGGCAAAGAAGTCGAAAACGCCATCCAGCGTCTGGCGCAGATGGCACGCGCGGCAGGCATCCATCTTATCATGGCAACGCAGCGCCCCTCCGTCGATGTTATCACCGGCGTTATCAAGGCGAACTTCCCCACGCGCATTTCGTTTCAGGTCACATCGAAAATCGACAGCCGCACCATTCTGGGCGAAGGCGGGGCGGAACAGTTGCTCGGCCAGGGGGACATGCTTTACATGGCATCGGGCGGGCGCATCCAGCGCGTGCACGGGCCGTTTGTGTCGGACGACGAAGTTGAAAAAGTCGTCAGTTTCCTGAAATCGCAAGGCGTGCCGAATTACATCGACGGCGTGACCGAAGACGAGGAAGAAACCGGCCTGTTCGGCCAAGGCGAAGAAGACGGCAGCGGCGACGAGCTGTATGACAAAGCCGTCGCTATCGTCCTGCGGGAGCGTAAAGTCTCCACCAGCTTCATCCAGCGCCATTTGCAAATCGGATACAACCGTGCCGCCCGCATCGTCGAGCGCATGGAAAAAGAAGGACTCGTCAGCGCCGCCAACCACGTCGGCAAACGCGAAATCCTTGTCGATAATTACGGTACCTGATGTTTTTTAATTCATGCCCACCTTACGAGTGAAAGCAGCAACCATGAAAAAGACCCTGTTTAAGAACGCCGTTTCCGCCCTTTGCCTTGTGGCCGCCGGTATCGGCCTTGTCGCCGTCATGGCAAGCCCTGCGCCTGCGCAGTATTATCCGGGCGGGCCGCTGGATTGGCGCCGCACGCTGTTTGCGCCCTTTGGCCAGACGACGCTGCATCTCGAAGCGCCGCTTGGCATGTGCTTTCTTGACCAGACCGACCCCGTGGAGGCCGGCGCTATCAACCTCATCCGCGACGAGCTGAAGGCGAAAAGCAAACAGACCCTCGTCGCCGTTTTCGCAGATTGCATGCAAATCGCGGGCATCGGTAAAATCTCCGCCGATGGCGAGAGCAAAGGCCTTGGCGATGTCGGCCTTGTCACCTGGCTGAACGAGCGCGGGGAGCGCGCGGGCATGGACCGCGAAGCCTATCTCGACCTGCGCGAAGGCACCATGCAGAACTACACCCGCGCCGGCCTTGCCGGATACCTGAACCCCGTCATCGATACCGACGGCCGCCGTACAGCGGACGGTGTCACGCTCGGCTTCACGGCAGAAACGGAAATTTCGTACCAGAAATACAAAACCATCGGCGTTTCGAGCGCGACGCTGCTGCGCGGCTTTCCGGTCGATTTCACCATGACCCATACCGCGAAAAAACCGACCAAGGACAAGGAAGAGCTTTATGACCTGATGGACAAGTTCCTTGCCCAGCAAGTCGCCCTGAACGCCACTGAATAAACGCGGGCAAATAAATACCGCAGGGTTTTGCACCGCCCCGCCGTGCCAGCATGGCAGTACGGGTGCTTCCCGCTTATCTGCGCGGAACTTGCCGTCCGCATGCTGCGTTTGCCGCGCACAGACTGCGCTATCAACCGAAAGACAGAGAAAACACATGCCCGTATTTCCCCGCCCCGCCCGCCGCGCCGCCCCTGGCCTTGCGACGCTCAGCCTTGTTGCCGTGCTGATGATGGGCACAGCGCCGCTGGCCGCCGAACCGGCTGCGCCTGCCGCGGCGGCCGCGCAAAAATCCGCGCCGCTTTCGGAAATGCCGGAGGTGAAAAAGGCGGAGGCTTACCTGAACGGCCTGCGCACGCTCAAGGCACGTTTCACGCAAACCGACAGCAGCGGTAAAAAACTCAGCGGCGATTTCCTGCTGAAACGCCCCGGTCGCATGCGTTTTCAATACGACCCGCCAATGACCGACTTCATCGTCGCGGACGGCACGTTCGTTTATTACTATGACGGCCAGATGAAACAGCAAAGCAGCGCGCCCATCGGCCGCTCGCTTGCCAATTTCTTTTTGCGCAGCGACATCGGCTTTACCAAAGACCTGCGCATCGAAAGCGTGCAGCGCGATGAAGCGGGCAAACTCGCCATCACCCTGACGCAGGAAAAAGACCCTCTGGCAGGCTCTATCACCCTCTTGTTCCATGTCGCGGCGGAGGGTGACCTTGTCCTCGCCGGCTGGCATGTCCTCGACCCGCAGGGGCTGACCACGGACGTCACGCTTGAAAACCCGCAATCGGGAATCAAGCTGGATAATGATATGTTCCATTATTACGACCCGCAGCAGAAAAAGCCCCGCTACAACTAATCATAAAGCATTGATTATAAATGAATATTTTCGTTTTCTTGAAAGATTACGAAAATCTGGTGTAGAATATAGGTACATAAATTAACACTGCGTTAACTTTTCTTTTACGAGGGGAAGAGGTCGTTATGGCGGAGACCGCACAACAAGAGCAAAAAGCCACCGAAACCACGGGGGCAGAAGTCGAAACCAAAGGGACGCAAGTCGATACCGCAGGCGCGCCCGACGACATCCGCGATGATGAAACATTCGAAGGCTTGACGAGCGCCGATGCAGGCCCCGCCTCCACCACGCCCGAAAGCACACCTGAAAATAACGCCGCGCCGGTAACGCCGCCGCCCGAACAAGCCGACGCTGCGCCGCAAAACGATAGCGCCGCCGAAGAAACACCCGCCCCGCCCCGCGCCAAAGCGCCGGCTGCCGCAACGCCCGAAGACGAAGAAGAGGGCGCGGATGGCGCCAAGAAAAAGAAATCCAAATTCCTGAACGACGAATACCAGCAGATGATCTACCGCAAAATCTGGAAGGTAGACGAGATTGATCCGGAAGTCGCCAAAGTCATCGACAACCTGAAATACGATAACAAAAAAGGCGTGATGACCTTTGAAACGCCCGCGGGCGATGTCAAATGGGGCGTCGATAGCCATGGCCGCGAATTCATCGGCCGCCGCGGCCTGTTCAGCGGCATGACGCAAGACCTTGCCAATGCAGAAATGACTTTGGCCGCTGCGCGCGGCTGGAAAGGCGTTTCCGTGCATGGCCGTGAATCAACGAAGGAAATGCTGTGGCTGGCTGCGCAGCGTCAAGGCCTCAACGTCAGCAACTTCGTGCCCAAAGAAACATCCGAAGTTTATAAAATCTGGAAAAAAGAGAGCGAAGAGCTCAGCGGCGTCATGAATGCCGAAACGCCCAAGGCGCCGAAAGACGAAGCGAAGCCCGCAGAAAACAAAGCAGACGCGCCCGAAGCTGCTGCGCCCGCGGCAGAAGAGCCCGCTGCACCTGCAACTGCTGAAGCGACAGCTGAAGAACCCGCTGCACCCGCAACTGCCGAAGCGACGGCTGAAGAGCCTGCTGCGCCTGCAACTGCTGAAGCGACAGCTGAAGAACCCGCTGCACCCGCAACTGCCGAAGCGACGGCTGAAGAACCCGCTGCACCTGCAACTGCTGAAGCGACGGCTGAAGAGCCCGCTGCACCTGCAACTGCTGAAGCGACAGCTGAAGAGCCCGCTGCGCCTGCAACCGCAGAAGCAACGGCTGAAGAGCCTGCTGCACCCGCAACTGCCGAAGCCTCGCCCGAAGAGCCCGCTGCACCTGTTGTCAGCAAATTCGGCGCGGTCGAAACACCGCCGCCCGCCACCGACGACCCGTGGGAAAACCCGCCGCAGGACGAGCCCGCAGCTGCAATTGAAAAACCCGCCGGTCACGATGACCCGTACAGCAAGGAATCTCTGGCTGCACGCGGCATGGTCAACCCGCTGCCCGCAGGTGACGCAAAATACGAAGCCTGGGAGAAGAAAAAGGAAGGCATCAACCGTGCCGACTATTCCGGCTGGGAGCAAGACTACCGCGACGCGGCCTCGGTCGAGCGCCTGAGCCAGAGCGCGGCGGAAGCAAAATCGCCCGCACATGCCGAAGGCATCACGAAACTGCAAGACGCGCTGAAGTCCGGCAAAATCGCCATCAGCGACTCCTTCGACCGTCTGGCCATCAGCAAAGTCGATACGCCCGCAGGCTATCAGCAAGCGGCTGACTACTTCCAGAAAAAGGCCGGCGGTGCCGACCTTGGCCTGCCGAAAGTGGAAGCGCCTGCGGAAACGCAAACATCCAGCCAGCGTCCGCGCAACAAGGGCAACGCCCCCAGCTAAGCCGCAAAAGGCCTTCAAAACTTGACTTTTTCGAGCCTTCCCCTATTTTGGCGGAAGGCTCGAAGCTTTTATAAACCTTCCCATCCACCCCGCCGCGGCCCTTCATGAACGATAAAACCACAGCGCCCGACACGCCCGCCGCCCTTCACGCCCGTATTGTGTCGGTGGAAGATGTCATGAGCGATACGCGCATCCTGCGGCTTGAGCTGGCGCAGCGCCAGCCGTTCAAATTCCGCGCGGGGCAATATGCGCATCTGCGCATGGGCGACTGGCCGGCGCGCCCCTATTCCATCGCCAGCGCGCCCGGTGACGATTTCATCGAGTTTCATATCAGAAGCGCAGGGCAAGGCGGGCTCAGCGATGCGCTGGCCGGCGAAACGCGCCCCGGCAGCGAAATTATTATCGAAGGCCCCTTTGGCCATAGCTACTGGCGCGGCGGCGCGCGGCCGCTGCTGGCGCTGGCGGGCGGGCTGGGCGTTGCGCCCGTCAAATCGATACTGGAGGCGCATCTGGCCACCGCAGGCGCGTCGCCCTGTCATCTTTACTGGGGCGTGCGGAGCGAGGAGCAGCTTTACCTCGACCGCCATTTCCGCGCGCTGGGACAGAAGCATCCGCATTTCAGCTATATTCCGGTTTTATCCGATGCGGCGGTTGATGCGCGCCTGCGCCGCGGTTTCGTCAGCGATGCGCTGGCCGAAGATTTTTCGCATATCGGCGATTTCGACATATACCTTGCAGGCCCGCCGCCGATGGTGGCGGCAACCCTGCCCGCGCTTCTGGATTTGGGTGCGGACAAAGAGCGCATTTTCAGCGATGCCT
>DDBY01000114.1 GCA_002334985.1 Micavibrio sp. UBA2020 | reverse complement strand
CATTTGATAACAGGCATCGCGTGGATTGGCTCGTCGTTTTATTTTATCTGGCTGGATAACAGCCTGAAGCCGCCCGCGGACGAAAAAGATAAAAAAGAAGGCGTCGGCGGCGAGCTTTGGGCCGTACATGGCGGTGGTTTTTACAACAAGAAAAAATATCAGGTTGCGCCCCCGCATATGCCGGACGATTTGCACTGGTTCAAATGGGAATCCTACGCGACGTGGATAAGCGGTTTTCTGCTGCTCTGCCTTGTCTATTACTACGGCGCGAGCCTGTTTTTGATAGACCGTGCCAAGATGGATTTGCATCCCATCGACGCGGTGCTGCTGGGCTTGTCATTTATTGTCGGCGGCTGGCTGGTTTATCACAACCTGTGCAAATCCCCGCTGGGCAAAGATAACCGCGTATTCGGCGTTGTCTGGTTTGCTGTGATGACGGCGGCGGCCTATGCGCTATGCCAGATTTTCAGCGGCCGCGGTGCGTTCATTCATGTGGGTGCGATGCTGGGCACGGTGATGTCGGCGAATGTTTTCATGGTGATTATTCCGAACCAGAAAAAAGCCGTCGCCGCGATGCTGAAGGGGGAAAAGCCCGACCCTGCGCTTGGCAAAACCGCAAAACAGCGCTCGCTCCATAACAATTACATGACGCTGCCCGTTTTGCTGGTGATGGTCAGCAATCACTATCCCATGCTGTATGCCGTGCCGCATAACTGGCTTATTCTGGCCGGACTTTGCGCGGCGGCATGGCCGATACGCGAATATTTCAACCAGAAGCACAAAGGCAATACCGACGCGCGCTACCTCGTGGCAGGCGCGGCGGGGTTTGTTTTTGTGATGCTGGCGGCGTCGTGGATGCAAACACAGACGAAGCTGGAGCGTATGGCAAACGCAGGTCAAGTTGATGACAAAGCGGTGATGGCCGTTGTCAAAACCCATTGCACGGCCTGCCATGCCAAGGTACCGACGCATGAATCCGTCGATGCCGCGCCGCTGGATGTATCGCTTGAGACGATTGCCGATTTGCGCCTGCACGCACCGCGCGTCAAGGCGCAGGCGGTGGATGGCGACATTATGCCGCTTGGCAACGAAACCGGCATGACGGCAGAGGAGCGTGCGCTGCTTGGCCTTTGGATAGAACAGCAGCAGAAATAATCAGCTGCCGCGGTAAGTGGAATAGCCGTAGGGTGAAACCAGCAGCGGGACGTGATAGTGCGCCGCAGCATCTGTGATGCCGAAATCAATCGTCACAATGTCCAGAAACGGCGGCTGCGGTAATGCAACGCCTTGCGCACGGAAATAGGCGGCGACCTCAAAGCTCAGGCGGTATTTGCCGGGGGTAAAGTTGTCGCCGTCAAGGATGGGGCCATCGACGCGCCCGTCGTCATTGGTGGTTTTGGCGCAAATCTGCTCGATCACATCACCCACGCGGTACAATCGCAGCGCGAGCCCTGTGGCGGGACGGCCGTGGGTGGTATCCAGCACATGCGTGGTCAGCTTTCCGGACATGATTCACCTATGTAAAATCTGTTTCATGGTATAATGGCAAAGGCCATTATGACGGATATTGCCATGGAAAAAAGCCCCGAAATATGGCCTTATTTAAGACGGGTATAACAGGGATGCTTGTGCATGACCGCTCCGTCCGCACCAAAGACGCCAGATGCGCGTGATTATCAAGATACGCGCGATTATAAAGGCTACGGCAAAACGCCGCCGCAGGCCGCATGGCCGGATGGCGCGCGCCTCGCGCTGCAAATTGTTTTGAATTACGAAGAGGGCGGCGAGAACTGCGTGCTGAGCGGCGATGCGGGTGCGGAAACCTTTCTGTCCGAAATCATCAACGCCCCCGTGATTACCGGCAAGCGCCACATGAGCATGGAATCGATTTACGAATATGGCAGCCGCGCGGGCGTGTGGCGCGTTTTGCGCCTGCTGCGTGATTTTAATATGCCGGTCACGGTTTTTGCGGTCGCCAGCGCGCTTGAAAAATACCCCGAACTTGCAAAAGTTTTTGTGGAGGAGGGGCACGAAGTTTGCTCCCACGGCTACCGCTGGATTAATTATCAGGACGTGGATATCGAGACGGAGCGCGCGCACATGAACCGCGCGGTGGAGATTATCGAGAAGCTGACGGGCAGCCGCCCGCTCGGCTGGTACACCGGTCGCACCAGCCCCAACACGCGCAAACTGGTCGTGGAAAACGGCGGCTTTTTATACGACGCCGATGATTACAGCGACGATTTGCCGTTCTGGTCCACACAAGAAGGCAAGCCGCAGCTGGTCATCCCCTATACGCTGGATGCGAACGACATGCGTTTTGCAACCGCGCAGGGGTTTCATACGGGCGAGCAGTTTTTTACCTATCTCAAAGACACCTTCGACGTTCTTTATGCGGAAGGTGCGGATGCCCCCAAAATGATGTCCGTCGGCCTGCATTGCCGCCTTGTCGGACGCCCCGGGCGTCTGGCGGGGCTTAAAAAGTTTTTTGAATATGTCCGCAGCCACAAAGATGTATGGGTTTGCCGCCGCGTGGATATCGCGCGGCACTGGCACGCCCGCCATCCGCACGGGGGAGGTGCCTGATGGAAGACAAAATGCTGGCCGAAAAACCAAGTTCTATGTCGCGCGATAATTTCTTGCGCGTTTATGGCAGCGTGTATGAACACTCACCCTGGGTGGCCGAATCGGTATATGACGACCGCGACGTCGGTATTGTTGATACCGTCTGGACGCTTTATTCCGCCATGCGCATGGCCGTCGATATGGCGGACCGCGGCATGCAATTGTCGCTGATGCGCGCGCACCCCGAACTTGCCGTCAAAACGCCCGATATGGCGGCGGCGTCGGTGTCGGAACAATCATCTGCAGGGCTTGACCAGTGCAGCGGCGAAGAGCTGGCGGCGTTTAAACGGCTCAATCACGAATACCGCGAAAAATTCGGCTTCCCTTTCATCGTGGCGGTGAAGGGCATGACGCGCGGCGAGATTTTGCAGGTGTTCAACCAGCGCCTGCAAAACGACTACGAAACGGAATTCCAGAACGCGCTTCAGCAAATCCACAAAATCGCGCGTTTCCGGCTTGAAAAACTCACCTAGAACAATCCCCAAGGAGTATCTGATACCATGTCACAGCCCGTGGCCTTGCCTGACTTCGCGCGCAGCGCAATCGACCTTGCCCATCCCGCATTGGGCGCCGAAGTCGTTTATGCGACCGATGATTTCTTCGCCGATAAATCGCGGCTGATTAAACCGGAAGAGCCCGTTTTCATCCCCGACCTCTACGACGACCACGGCAAATGGATGGATGGCTGGGAAAGCCGCCGTAAACGCGGCACCGGCTACGACCACTGCATCGTGAAACTGGGCGCGAAGGGCGTGATTTCCGGCTTCAACATTGATACCCGCCATTTCACCGGCAATTACGCGCCCGCGGCTTCGGTCGATGCCTGCGTGTCCGACAAGAAAGTGCCGGATAAAAATGCAAAATGGCACACGGTTTTGCCGGTGGTGAAGCTGGACGGCCACAGTCCTAATTTTCTGCCTATCGAAGATACCGGCGCATGGACGCATTTGCGCCTGAATATCTATCCCGATGGCGGCGTTGCGCGCTTGCGCGTATATGGTCTGGTATCCAAGGACTGGAGCAAGGTTAAAAAAGGCGAAGTGGTCGATTTGCTGGCGATGGAAAACGGCGGGCGCTGCCTGTCGATGACGGATGCGCATTACGGCTCCCCCGTCAACGTGACCAAGCCCGGCAAGGGCATCAACATGGGCGATGCGTGGGAGACCCGCCGCCGCCGCGAACCCGGTTTCGATTGGGCGATTTTTCAGCTCGGCCATCCGGGCACCATCAAGGAAATCCATATCGACACGGCGTTTCACAAGGGCAATTATCCCGACAGCTGTTCGATACAGGCTTTCAACCTGCCGGCTTTCCACGAAGATACGATTGCCTCGCAGGCGATTTACTGGCCGTACCTGCTGAACGAAACCAAGATGCAGGCGCATCATGTGCATAAATATACCAAAGACGTACAAAAACTGGGCGTCGTTACCCATGTGCGCGTGAACATGATACCCGACGGCGGCATCAGCCGTCTGCGTTTGTTCGGCACCATCGGTTAAGGCGGGGCGGCGCATGGGCATCGTTTTAAAACCTGCGCCGCTGACCGCCGCGGCCTTTGCCCCCTTCGGCGATGTCATAGAAACCGCGGCGGCGCGGGAGTTGCGCGATATTAATTACGGCTATACGCAGCGTTTTCACGACCTCGCGCGGCTCGACCTTGCGGCGGCGGGCGGCGTGCCACTGGTCAGCATTTTCCGCTCAACCCCGCTCGCGCGTCCTGTGCGCGTGAAGGTGATGGAGCGCCACCCGCTGTCATCGCAGGCGTTTTTCCCGCTCGATGCGCGGCCTTATCTAGTGGTGGTGGCGGACAGGGGCGAATTTAACGTGGCGCATTTGCGCGCCTTCGTCGCGGCGCCGCGGCAGGGCGTGAATTACCACGCGGGTGTCTGGCATCATTTTTCGCTGGCGCTGGACGCGCCGTCGGATTTTCTGGTCATCGACCGCGGCGGCAGCGAAAAGAATTGCGACGAGGTTTTCCTCGACGGTGAAAACATCACGATTGATTACTGAAAGGCGTGTGATTAGTACCAGCTGCTGCCATAACCGCCGCTATAGCTGCGGCGTTTGGGCGGGGCGGGCGGGTTGAGCGCCTTTTCGGCTTCTTGGGACAGTTTCCAGTCCGGATATTTTTTGACAACACGCGCGATATGCTGCTGCGACGTGCCGTTATCGACATAAAGCGAAATCGTTTTGTTGAGAACGTCTTTTTTATACCCGTCGGTTACGACAAGTTTTTCACCGTCAAAACCAATCTGGCACAGGCCAAGGTCAAAGGCTTTTATCATCGCAGATGCGGACGCGCCGCGCTCGGCGGCGGTGCGCAGGTGTTTGCCCAGCGGGCCGTCGAGGAAAACGATGTTGTATTCGGTCTTGTCGTTACCGGCGATAATCGTCCAGGCTTCGCTGTGGCTGGCGGCGCGCATGGTGCCGTAGCTGCTGCCGATGCGCGGCTGG
>DDBY01000070.1 GCA_002334985.1 Micavibrio sp. UBA2020 | reverse complement strand
AAAAAAAATATAAAAAAAAAATAAAAAAAAAAAAAAATAAAAAAAAAAAATTGTGTTGTTTAAATAAATGAAAAAAAAAATAAAAAAAGAGGGAGGAAGGAAAAAAAAAAAAAAAAAACCCCCCCCCCCCCGGCCCGGGGCCGCGCCCCCCCCCCGCCCGCCTCACCCGACTCTGACCAAGGAGACGTCCCATGACCACCACCCGTCCACCGCAGGTGACGCTCAGCGCCGAGAACCTGGCGCGGCTCAGAACCTATCCCCGCCCGCCGCAGGACAACGGCATCGGCCTGCACTTCCATGTCGATCTGAGCCCGGAGCTGATCCAGCGCACCGTGGCCAACCTGAAGTCGATCCGCGCCACCTGGACCATGATCTACGCCCAGGATGAGCAGTTGGCCGAGAGCGCCGCGACCGCCTGCTTCCGCGCCGGCATCATGCCGGTGGTGCGCATCGGCAAGCTGATCGACGAGGGCTTCGACCCCGTGCCCTACGTCCACGCGCTGCGCCGCGCGCTGGCGCACTTCGGGCTCACCGCCGCCTATGAAGATGCGGCAACGACGCCGCCGCAAATCAACCGCATGACCAAAATCATCACCAAGGACAAGGCAGGCACATTCACGCGTGCGTGGCAGCACCTCGACCCCGTTGCCAAAGGGGATGCCGTCATTCAATACGACGACGGCAGCGTGCTGGCCGCGCCCGAAGATGGCGTGGTCATCATGCCCGCGCCGAAGGCGGAAAGCGGCACCGAATGGATTTATTTCGGCCGCGCAGATAGTTAAAACAGCGCAAGACGCGCATACAAAAACCCCCGCCATCACTGGCGGGGGTTTTCGTTGAGTGGTTTAGTCGTTTGCGACCAGTGCGGGCTTTTCCGCGATTTCCGCCGCCCCCTCGCCGTCTTGCAGCTCGGGTATCAACTCCAAAGCCTGCATATCGTACAGCGCCTTGTAGCGGGAATGCGGGTTGCTCATCAACGTCGCATGGTCGCCCTGCTCGATAATCCGCCCCTGGTCAAAGACCAGAATGCGGTCGGCCTTCTGGATGGTGGACAGACGGTGGGCGATAGTAATCGTCGTGCGCCCTTCCGTCAGCCTGTCCAGTGCCTGCTGGATGTAATGCTCCGAAATCGAATCCAGGCTCGAGGTCGCCTCGTCCAGAATCAAAATCGGCGCATCCGCCAGTATCGCGCGGGCGATGGCAACGCGTTGACGCTCCCCGCCCGACAGTTTCACCCCGCGTTCGCCCACCAGCGTGTCATACCCCTTGGGCAGGGACATGATGAAATCGTGGGCAAAAGCCTTTTTGGCCGCAGCCTCGATTTCCGCCTGTGTCGCGCCGCGGTTGCCGTAGGCAATGTTTTCCGACAGCGAACGGTGAAACAGGATAGGGTCCTGCGGCACCAGCGATATCGAACGGCGCAGACTTTCCAACGTCACCTGCGAGATGTCCTGCCCGTCGATACGGATGACACCTTCGGTCACGTTGTAGAGACGCTGTATCAGCTTGACGAAGGTCGATTTGCCGCTGCCCGAGGGCCCGACAAGCGCGAGTTTTTCGCCCGCACGGATATCGACCGACATCTCGCTGTAGATACTCTTGCCCGTGTTCGGGTATTTGAACCCGACCGCGTCGAAGGCAATAATATCCGGCCGCTGCCCGTGGCGTACTGCCAGCGGTTTGGCGGTCGCGGCATCCGCAACGTCGTCTTCACGCATCCAGAAGCCGATGATGTCCTCCATATCGCTGATGGCGCGCTGCAGGTGGGAAATATGCATCCCGATATCCCGCAGATAACCACCGATGATGAAGAACGTCGTGATGACCAGCACGATGTCCCCGGGCGTTGCCTGCCCGCTTTTGCCCAGCACGATGGTCGTTGCAATCATGCTGACCATCATGAACAGGCGCATGACCGAGCGCACACCGTCCGCGCCGACACCCGTTTGCCAGGCATTCAGCGACTTGTCGCGCCAGAATTTCACGGTATCGCGGAAATTCTGGTCTTCACGCGCCTCCGCGCCGAAAGCCTTGACCGTCGGGTTGCCCGTGATGATATCGGCCAGGTTCGCGCCAACCTTGGTGTCGAATTCCGCCGACGCGCGGAAACGCGGCGCCAGAATTTTGACCGACATCCAGATGCTGACCGCGCAATAGGCCAAAATCATCACCGTCGCGGCAATCCCCACCGTGGGCAGCGACAACGTCAGCATGACGGTGACGCCAATCATGATGGTGATGGCGGGCAAAAGCCCCATCAGGATGGTGTCTTCGAAACTGTCGAAGGCCCACATCCCGCGGGTAATTTTACGCACCGTACCGCCGGCGAAGGTATTGGCGTGCCAATCCGCACTGAAACGCTGCACCTTTTGAAGGCCATCGGTGACGATGGATTGCAGGTTATCGACTGCGAACTGGTTCCACAGGAACAACGACAGCAGACGCAAACCCTGATGCAGCAGCGCCAGCAGCGCAAAGCCGCCAAACGCCCACCAGGCCGCTTCCATCGCCGCCGCGCCGTCGGTTTTGACGTTGGTCATGGCATCGACGATGCGCCCCGTGAATACCGGCACCACCGCGTCCATCAGGACGGAGGCCAGCATCAGAACCGCCGCCCCCGCGCCCAGCTTCACGCGCGGACGCCAGTAATGCAGGGCAAAACGCACGACATCACGCGCCTTGACGTTGCTTTCTTTTTTTTCTTCTTCCAGTTCGCTCATGTTTTCCTCTGCCGGCACGCCATAGGGCGCAGGCAGTCCTCTT
>DDBY01000198.1:510-2832 GCA_002334985.1 Micavibrio sp. UBA2020 | reverse complement strand
ACGCTCTTCCGATCTTGAAGTATTAATATAACGTTAATAAAGTATTAATTAAGTATTAACGCTGTATTTTTGTAAGATTGTACAATAACGGTATTGTATTTATTCATTTTTTACTTGAATGTCGTAGACAGATGCTGTAGCATAGAAAGTGTAGGAGTGTAGGTTGCCTGTAGGGGGTAACCGCAAACGTGCGATAGGATCATAGAATATGATTGACGCTGTCGGCACATCTATGGTGCAGGGTGCATCGCTGAGGGTAACACCTCAAGCGACAAGCGCCTATGTTGCATCCGCGGGTGGTGCCGGGGTGTCTTCTGCGGATGTTCCGCGCTATGGTACCCGCCTTTATGTGCGTCTTGATAGCGGCGCAGAGCGTGCGATACTCGAAGTGCGCTCCAGCGAAACGGGCGAGGTGGTCAAGCAGTATCCGAGCGAAGCGCAAATCCGCGCCTTCCAGCGTGCTGCAAGACTGGATGTCAGCCAGCAACAGCAACAAGCCCAGCAAGTGGCCGAGCAACGTGCGCGCGATGCCGCACTGCGCGAAGCTGCCATTGCGGATACCGGGCGCGATGCGCAGGCCGCTTCCAAAACCGCCGATACGGCCGCGCCGGTGCAAAACACCGCGCCTGCCCAGCCTGCGCCTGACCTTTATCAGGCTGCCGCGCCCCGTCAATCCGCACCCGTTACTTCTACGCCGGACGTTGCGTCCGGCTCTCCGGTTTCTTCGGGCAATACCTCGTCCGGCGGCGATGCGCCGCGCCAGTCCATTCTGGTCTGATAGGGATAAGGGGTTATGCCCCAAAGAAAAAGGCACGCCAAGCGCGTGCCTTTTTCTTTGGGTGGTATTCCGGCGGCTTGTAGCCGTTCCGTCGCGTCTTAAATCAAGCCGCGTCTTAAATCAAATTGTCTGTGGGGTTGCTGCCGGCGGGCGGGGCGCCGGTGTCAGCGGGTTTTTCCGCTGGTCTTTGTTTCATCAGCCCGGTCGCAATATTGCGGTTTATCTCGATAAGCACTTGCAGCTTTTCCGCCGTCGGTGCGGCAAGGATATCCATCGAGCGTTTGAAAACGAAAACGCCAAGCGAGGCGATGTTGTTTTTGATTTCCTGCGGCAGGGGGTGCTGGTCGTTCATGGTGTCGTTGACGAAGACCATCCAGAGCTTGCGGTTGTATTCAATCGGGTCGCCGATGTCGTCGAGGGATACCTGTTCTCCCGCGGCGAGGCGCTTGGAAAGCTCTTCCAGCTGGCGCGCGGATTTGAGAAGGATTTTTCCCTCCAGCGAGCGTTGGTCGCCTTTGCCGGCCATGTCGCTATAGGCGTCAGCGGCCTGTCCATAAGGGTTTTTATTTGGCATTGGACATCAACTCCGTTTCGTATTCGATGAGGCTGCGCGCTTCTTTGAGTGCCTTGTAATACTGGCCGTTCAGGATGAAATCGTTGATTTTCATGAAATGCACCGCGGTGCTGGGGGCGGCGGACTGTATGGCCTGAATTTGCCCGAAATAGGTTTGGTGCAGTGTTTTCGGCTCGCTCGACAAATACATCATCTGGATGGTGAAATAGATTTTCTTGCAGGGCGAGGTGGCTTCTTGCTCCCGCATGATGTCTTTTTCGCGCAAGATGGGCGCGCCACCTTCGATATGCAGGCGTGTGCGGTTCTCATCGTTGGTGATGAGGGCGCTGCCGATGATGATGCGTTCTGATGGTTTGAGGTCGATGATAAGGGCCATGAGATTCTCTCCTGTTCAAACGCGGAATTCTTCCGCTATGTATGTCTTCATTATCCCACAAATAAATTAAAAAAGAAGCAAAACCTGCGCGTTTCGCGCAAAAGAAAACGGCGGGGTTTCCCCCGCCGTTTCCGTTGTCTGTCAAGCCGATTAGAACAGGCTGAGGACGGACTGTTGTGCCTGCGATGCCAGAGACAGCGAGGTAACGCCAAGCTGCTGCTGCGTCTGCAGGGCCAGCAATTTTGCGCCTTCCTCGTTGTTGTCGGCGAGGACAAGCTTGTCCGAACCTTCTTTCAGCGTGTTAATCAGGTTCGCCGTGAAATCTTCACGGGTCTGGATGATGTTCAGGTTCGTACCGAAGGAACGAGCCTGAGCGCGTACCAGCGTCAAAGCGTCGCTGATTTCGTCCAGAGCAGCCTGAGCGGTTGTAGCATCCGAGAAGTCGGCTGCCGAAATCGCCAGGTCGCCTGCCGTCGTGAAGTCAACGCCAGTCACGTCAAGGGTAGAGGTGCCATCTTCGTTGAAGGTGACGCTCATCGTACCGCTGTCGAGCAGGTTGGTAAGATCGGAAGAGCGTCGGGTGGGGAAAGAGGG
>DDBY01000198.1:0-216 GCA_002334985.1 Micavibrio sp. UBA2020 | reverse complement strand
TGCCTGGTCGAGCGCTTCCTGCGCCACGGCCTGCATCTGCTCAAGGAAGCTGGTGATGGTTTGAATACCTTGGTCGGCTGCCTTCAGAACCTGAATGCTCTGGCCGATACCGTCTTGCAGACGGGACAGGTCATTCGCGCGGTTGGTCAGGGACTGGGAAGCGAAGAAGGCGTTTGCGTTATCCAGTGCGCCGTTGACCTTTTTACCGGTCGCCAG
>DDBY01000130.1 GCA_002334985.1 Micavibrio sp. UBA2020 | reverse complement strand
CTGGCGCTTGCGCCTGCCGCGCCGTCTTTGGTCGTTGCGGGCGGGGTTGCCGCGAACAAACGCCTGCGCGCCGTGCTCGAAGACATGGCGGCTGGCAAGGGTCTGCGCTTTATCGCCCCGCCACTGAAGCTTTGCACTGACAATGCCGCCATGATTGCCTGGGCGGGCATGGAAAGATTTTTGCGCGGCATGACCGATGCCGCCGATTTCCCCGTGCGGGCCCGCTGGCCGCTGGACCCTGCTGCTGGCATTGTCGCCGCCAAATCGCAAAAGGTTTAAACCGCTATGACCCAAACGGATACGCAAATAAAACATATCGCCGTGATTGGCGCAGGCTCCTGGGGCACGGCGCTGGGCGATATCGTGCGGCGCGCGGGGCGCAGCGTTGTTTTATATGCGCGCGATGGCGGCCTTGCCGATACCATCAATGCGCGGCATGAAAACCCCGTGTACCTGCCGGGGCTGAAATTGCATGAATCGCTGCGCGCGACGTCCGACATTGCCGCCGCGCTGGAGGGGGCTGATATGGTGCTGGCCGTCACGCCCGTGCAGTTCATGCGCGATATGTGCGCCAAGATAAAACCGTATATTCGCGCCGGCGTGCCGCTGGTCAACTGCGCCAAGGGGATTGAAATCGCCACCGGACAGCTGCCTGCCGATATTGTGGCGGAGATGCTGCCCGAAACGCCCTATGCCGCGCTGTCCGGCCCGACCTTCGCGAGCGAGGTCATCCGCGGTCTGCCCGCCGCCGCGACATTTGCGACGAAAGCGCCCCAGGCCGATGCCGCCCTTTGGGCGCAGGCGGTCAAAAGCCCGACTTTCCGCCCCTATCTCGGGCAGGATGTGGCAGGCGTGGACGTGGCCGGCGCCATTAAAAACGTGATTGCCATCGCCTGCGGGATTGTCGAGGGGCAAAGCCTCGGCCAGAACGCGCGCGCGGCCGTCATGACGCGCGGCATGGCGGAAATTAAACGCTTTGGTCTTGCGCAGGGGGCGAAGGCGGAAACCTTTCTCGGCCTTTCGGGTGTCGGCGATTTGATGCTGACATGCAATTCGATGACGTCGCGCAACTTCTCGCTCGGTCATGCGCTTGGGCAGGGGCAGAGCCTTGCGGAAATCACCGCAGCGCGCCGCACCGTGGCCGAAGGCGTCGCAACCGCCCGCGCCCTTGCCATGGCCGCGCACAAGGCGGGCGTCGATATGCCGATTTGCGCCGCGGTTGACCATATCCTGCATAAAAACGCGAAGGTGGGCGATATGATTCAAGACCTGCTCGCCCGCGCTATCCGCGCCGAAGAAGATTGAAAAGTGATGTGAGAGATTTGAAAGGAAAGAACATGAACGAAGATAAAAAACCGCACCGCATTATCATCACCCGCGCGGATGAACTGGTCAAAACGCTGGACAGCGCCGCGAATGACAATGCCGCGCTTAAAATCACGGCGGTTCTTTCTATCGAACATCCGGGGGTTGCGCCGGGGGCAAAGGGTGCGGCGCCGAGGTTGGATGAAACGCCGCATGCCCATGTGCCGCAAAAAATTCTCAGCTTCTGGGATGCCGAACAAAAAGTGCATCAGGGGCCCGACCTTGAACAGGTCGAAGCGGGGCTTCAATTCGTCATGGAACATCTGGCGAAAAACGAAGACGGCGCCGTTTTGATACACTGCCACGCCGGCAAATCGCGCAGCGTTGCGCTGGCGCTGGGGGCCTTGTCGCTTTTGCATCCGGAAAAGCCGGAAGGCGAATTGCTCGACCTGCTTTTGGACATCCGGCCGATTGCCGCGCCGAATATCATCATGGTTGAAATGCTCGATACGCTGACGGGGCGCGAAGGGCGCTTGCTGAAAGCCGTGCTGGAACATCCCGTCATTGACGCGCAGCGCCAGCAAACCGAAAAGAACCGTCAGGATTTGCTGAAAGAAAAGCCGGAGCTTTTGCAAAAAATGCACCCCGAAAAATTCTTCCCGCCCAAACCCTGAGCGGATAAAAAACGCGCGGGTAAAAATTATCCGTTGGCGGGGCCGCCTTTGTTGCGGCGGCGGATATTTATCGGGGCAAGTGTGCTGACGTCGTTCTGCGTGCCGGTTTTTGCCAGCTCCGCCTGACGGAGGGCTTCGGCCTGACGCAGCAGGCGGTTGCTGTCGACGTAATCGGCAACGGCGTCTTTGAGCTTCTGGGGCAGGGTGATGCCCGCGTGCTCAAGCCCTTCTTCAATCACGCTGAGCGCTTGCTGTAGCGACTGGCCGAAAGCCTTTACCTTGCGCGGGTTTTTGGGCGACATGAAATCACCGTTTTGCGCGGCTTCCAGCACTTCTTCTGCGGCTTCCCACGCGCGCTTGTAAAGCATCGCAATCTCGCCGCCGTTAAAGTTTTCAAGGCTATAGAGCAGGAAACTTCTCAGTTTCTCCGGTGTGACGGCGGCCGCGGTATCGGCGATGGCGCCGATGACTTCCTGGCTGTTTGTGCGGCTGTCACGCGCCAGCATGGCCTGCGCGATATGCTCCGGCGTCAGATTTTTTACGAGCGCGCGTACCTCGCGCACTTCGTCTGTGAGGGTTTTATCACCGCGCAGGGTGTTGACGGCGGCGGCCAGGCCGGGCGGCAAGATACCCTCGATTGCGCTTGAAAATGCGATGTGTTTTTCTTCGCTCAGGCTTTCGACTTGTATCTTCAGCTCGCGCGCGCGCTTCAGCATCAGGGCGTTTTTCTCGGGCGCATCCGCGGCGGCGGCTTTGAAATGCTGCGTCAGGCTTTTGCGGTCAAGCGCCGCTTGCAGCGTGAAGACCATATCTTCAAAATCCAGCTGCGCCATAATGAAGCCGAGCACCGTGGGGATATCGGCCGTTTTCTGCGCCAGCGTGCCTTCGGTGCGTGCCTGCTGCAGCGGGGCAAGCGTCACATCCGCCATCCGCGCCAGCGTTTTTTGCACATTTCCGTCATGGGTGTTCAGCGCGTCGGCGGCTTGTTTGAGCGGGGATATGTTGTCGTCTTTGCCGGAATTTTGCATGATGTGACTCTGGTTTGTTGCGGCGCCTATTGCCCTGTGGTTATAACGCAGCGGAATATTCTGTCAATTGATTTGGCAAAAAACAATCAAAAACAACGCCTTAAATAAAAATTCGCGCTGGACATTTAACCCCCTGCGCCCTAAATAAACCCAAACCCCAAGTGACAGGAGATGCGCGCAATGGCCTATTGGCTGATGAAATCTGAACCCGACGCCTATAGCTGGCAGCAGATGGTGAAAGACAAAAAAACCGGCTGGAGCGGCGTGCGCAATTATCAGGCGGCCAATAACATGAAGGCGATGAAAATCGGGGATGAGGCGTTTTTTTACCACTCCAACGAAGGCAAAGAAATTGTCGGCACGGTGAAAATCAGCAAACTCTATCACCCCGACCCGTCGGACGAGAGCGGCAAGTTCGGCATGGTGGAAGTCACCGCCGGCAGCGCCTTTAAAACACCCGTCGGCCTTGCGGAAATCAAAGTGCATGAAAAACTCAAAGAAATGGCTTTCGTGCGCCAATCGCGCCTGTCCGTATCGCCTGTGACGGCGGCGGAATGGAAAGTGATTTGCAAACTGGGCGGCGTTTAAGCCGCTGCCTCGGGCACAAAAAGCGGCGCCTGTCACAGGCGCCGTTTTTTATTATAGGTCGCTAATTTCAGCCCTGCAAAGTGATGCGGCGTGTATTGCGGATTTGCTCCGCCACGCGCGCCACGCTGGTCAGCCCTTTTTGCACGTCGCGGTCGATGTCGGCGTAGAAAGAATCCTGCTCCATCGTCGCCATGAAAAGTTTGCGCAGGGTCATGCGCCCGCCGCTGCCGTCAGCCATGCCTTCGATGGGTTCGTCCGCGGCGGGGGATTGTTCAATCGCGCTCATGAACGCGTCTCTCAGGTGCTGTTTGTCTTCTTCGGTCATGATGTCTTTTTATTCCTGTTCAAAAAATCTAAAAAATCGTGCCAGCCGGGCGGCAAGTGCCGGATGTGCAGGTGCGCGATGTTAGGGGCGGCGCGCCCTGCGCGCAAGGGGTGAACATACTTGGGCTGCGCGGAAATCGCGCGGACAGCCGCGGGTACAGTGCCGCGCGGGGTTGTTTGTCTGTATTTATGTCCTATCTTGTTGTTATGCAATGATTTTGCTGCGCTGCAATATGGGTTTTGGGATAGACCTCTTCGCCATCCTTGCTATGCTGTTTGCGGTTTATTCAGCTTCACGCCCTCAAGAGGCAGCGTATTTCATTTAAATGAAGGAGGCCGCGCCGTGACCGACAGCACATCGCATCCCGAATATTTTCCCATTCCCGCCAGCATGAAAGGCGCGAAAATCACGCCGGAAAAATATGCGGCGATGTATAAACAGTCGGTCGAAGACCCCGAGGGTTTCTGGCGCGAACACGGCAAGCGCATCGAGTGGATAAAGCCCTATACCCAAATCAAGGATGTGGATTTCGCGGATAACGCGCGCATCCGCTGGTTTTACGACGGCACGCTCAACGCCTGCTATAACTGCGTTGACAGACATTTGCCGGCGCGGGCGGAACAAACGGCGCTTCTGCGTGAGGGCGACCAGGCAGGCGATTCAAGCGCGATTACTTATGCGGAGCTGAAAGACGCCGTTTGCCGCCTTGCAAACGCGCTTAAATCCCGCGGCGTTAAAAAAGGCGACCGCGTGACCATTTACATGCCCATGGTGCCCGAAGCGGTTTACGCGATGCTGGCCTGCGCGCGCATCGGCGCGGTGCATTCGGTGGTGTTCGGCGGGTTTTCGCCGACGTCGCTGCGCGACCGTATTCTCGATTGCGATTCAACGGTTGTTATCACGGCTGATGAAGGCCTGCGCGGCGGCAAACGTGTGCCGCTCAAGGCCAATACCGATGCGGCGCTGGCGGAATGTCCGGCTGTATCGACCGTGATTGTCCTCAAGCGCACCGGCGGCGCGGCCGACATGAAAGAAGGCCGCGACATCTGGTATCACGACATTTGCGATGCGCAGTCCACCGATTGCCCGTGCGAGGAAATGAACGCGGAAGACCCGCTGTTTATTCTTTACACCTCCGGCTCCACCGGCAAGCCCAAGGGCGTTTTGCACACCACGGGCGGTTATCTGGTTTATGCGGCGATGACGCATGAATATGTGTTCGACTACCGCGAAGGCGATGTGTACTGGTGCACGGCTGACGTGGGCTGGGTCACAGGGCATAGCTATATCGTTTACGGTCCGCTGGCCAACGGCGCAACGTCGCTGGTGTTTGAAGGCGTGCCGACTTACCCCGACTACGGCCGTTTTTGGGAAACCATCCAGCGGCACAAGGTCAATATTTTCTACACGGCACCCACCGCCATCCGCGCGCTTCTGCGCGAGGGGGACAGCTGGGTCAAGAAATACGACTGCAGTTCCATCCGCATTCTCGGCTCCGTCGGGGAGCCGATTAACGAAGAGGCATGGATGTGGTATTACGACGTCGTTGGCGATAAACGCTGCCCCGTCGTCGATACATGGTGGCAGACCGAAACCGGCGGCATCCTGATAACGCCGCTGCCGGGCGCGCATGAACTGAAACCGTCCTACGCGTCCAAGCCGTTTTTCGGCGTGCAGCCCGCGCTGGTCGATGCGGAAGGAAAATTCCTCGAAGGGGAGGCGGAGGGGAACCTCGTGCTCACCCACAGCTGGCCGGGGCAGATGCGCACGGTTTACAAAGACCACGCGCGTTTTGTGCAGACCTATTTTTCCACTTACAAAGGCATGTATTTCACGGGCGACGGCTGCCGCCGCGATGCCAAGGGTTATTACCGCATCACGGGACGTGTGGATGACGTCATCAACGTTTCCGGCCACCGTATCGGCACAGCGGAGCTGGAAGACGCGCTCAACAGTCACGACAAAATCGCCGAAAGCGCCGTTGTGGGCTATCCGCATGACATCAAGGGGCAGGGCATTTACGCCTATGTGATTTTGATGGACGGCGTTGCGGCGGACGATGCGCTGCGCAAGGATATCGTCGCGCATGTACGCAAGGTCATCGGCCCCATCGCCACGCCCGATATGATTTTGTTCGCCCCCGGCCTGCCCAAAACGCGCAGCGGCAAAATCATGCGCCGCATTTTGCGCAAGGTTGCCGAAGACGCCTTCGACCAGCTGGGCGATACATCGACCCTTGCCGACCCGTCGGTGGTGGAAACGATTATCAGCAGCCATAAAACGCTGAAAGCGGCATAGACGCGATACTTTCATGCCGCTTGGTATGCGTTTGGATACCAATAAAAACGCCGGTTTTTTTGCCGGCGTTTTTATTTTCGCCCTTGCTTTCGCATGTGTGCGGCATATTTTTGAGCGCAGCATAGATAACGCAACAGGAGAATATTGATATGACCAGCCTCGCCACACAGGATGCCATTCGCGCACGCCGCGCCGTCAAGGCCTTCGACCCCGCCCATCAAATGAGCGTGGCGGAAGAGCAAAAACTTTTTGAACTGGCGCAGCAAGCGCCGTCGTCTTTCAATATCCAGCATTGGCGTTTTGTGAAAGTCAGTGACCCCGCGCAGCGCCAGAAACTGCGCGAAGCCGCATGGGGTCAGGCACAGGTGACGGATGCCAGCCTGTTTCTGGTTATCTGCGCGGATTTGAAAGCATGGGAAAAACAGCCCGAACGTTATTGGCAAAATGCACCCGCGGAAGTCCGCGATTATCTGGTCAAGGCGATTGGCGATTTTTACCGCGGCCGCGAATGGCTGGCGCGTGACGAGGCCATGCGCTCCGTCGGGCTGGTCGCACAAACGATTATGCTGGCGGCCAAAGACATGGGCTATGACAGCTGCCC
>DDBY01000092.1 GCA_002334985.1 Micavibrio sp. UBA2020 | reverse complement strand
GCGCGCGGCGCGCAAGCACGAAGCCCTCGGCACGCTGGCGGGCGGTATCGCGCATGATTTCAACAATATCCTCGGCGCCATTCTCGGCTTTGGCGTTTTGCTTGAAGAAGACCTGATGACCGCACCGGAACAGCAGGACATGGCAAAGCAAATCACCGCCGCCGCACGGCGCGGTCAGGGCATCGTCGCGCAGCTGATGCGTTATAGCCGCCGCGGCAATACGGATTCCCGCCAGCCCCTGATGCCCCTATCTCTGCATGGCGTCATTGATGAAAATATCGCGCTTCTGGCGCCCTGCATCCGTAAATCGGTACGCATCGGGTACCGCCGTGACACAGCTCATGGCGAAGACATTATCATCGCGGACGCCGTGCAAATCGGGCAGGTACTGGTCAACCTTTGCCTGAACGCCGACCACGCCATCGGCGTGCGCACGGGGCATATTCATGTCACACTCGACCGCACACATATCGCGGTGCCCTGCGGCGATGAAAACGGCATCGCGGTATCGGGCGGCGACAATACGGGCGATACCGTGACGCTTATCAACGGGTACATTCCCGCGGGCGATTATGTGCGTATCCGCGTCGAAGACAATGGCGAAGGCATGACGCGTGACACAGCCGTGCGGATTTTCGAGCCGTTTTTTACAACCCGCGATGTCGGCAGCGGCACGGGGCTAGGACTTGCCGCCCTTCAGGGGATTATGCAGGATGCAGGCGGCGGCATTATCGTGACAACGACGCGGTTCAAAGGCACGGTTTTCGAACTTCTCTTCGCGCCCGCCGCGCAGGATGCACCGCCATGACAAGCGCATTTGAAAAAAATCTAATCCGCACCGCCAAGGCAAATCGCCAGAAGCTTGCGAAGCGCTGCGGGCTCGAACGGTTTGGCAATCACAAAATTCGCCCCGCAATCCTGCGCCAGTTTCAAAGGGTCGAAATCATAAAGCCGCGCCCCGCCGGACATGGCGATGATGCGCAAATCCGGATGTGTACGGCGCAGCTGCAGGATGGTTTCAATCCCTTCCTGATCGGGCATAAGAATGTCCATCAAAACGGCGTCATACCCGCCTTCGCGCGCATTAATACGATTGACGGCATCGCGGCCATTGACGGCCTCCTCGACCGTATATCCGGCACGGCCCAGCACATAGCGCAAGGACAACCGCATTTGCGCATCGTCATCGGCGACCAGAACGGTTTTTTGCTCATACGTCATTTTTCAATTCTAGCGCGCAAAACTTACTGCCGCGTAAATAAATGAAGGGGGACTGTCTTTTGCGCATTCTCATCACCGACGACAGCGCCACCAACCGCAAACTTTTTACCTTGGTCGCTGAACGCATGGGTATTCATGCCGATGCCGCCGCCAGCGGGCGCGAAGCCAGCGCGCTTTTTCACGCGCAGCCCTACGACATCGCCTTTTTCGACCTGACCATGCCGCAGATGGACGGCTTCACACTTGCCCGCAGCATCCAGCAGCACAACCCGCGCCGCATACCGCTTTATGCCGTCAGCGGCTTTATGGATGCGGAAACGGAGATACGCGCACTGGGCGCGGGGTATTGCGGCTGTTTTTCCAAACCCCTCGACCGCGAAAAGATTCTGCGCGCCGCTACAGAATCAGGCCTGGGCTTTGAGCCCGCGCCGCAAGGCATGCCCGCCGCCACCGATATTCCGCTGCGTCTGCTGCCCGTTTATGCAGAAGAACTACGCGCCCGCGCCGCCGCCTGCCAGCGTTATTGGCAAGCGCAGGATACGGCCGCGCTGCGGCGCGAAGCGCATACGCTGCGCGCGCTCGCCGATATGTTGAAAACCGAAAATGTCGCGCAGGCCGCTGCGCGCATAGAGCATATACACGCCGGCGCAGACACACCCGAACATCCGCACGATAAAAACCTGCGCGCGCTTTACGCCGCCTGCCTGCACGCCGCCAGCGCTATCGAGAAGGCGGCAATTTCAGCCGCGCAAGACACCTGATGCCTGGCTGTTTTGCGCCGCCGCCGTATCGTCTTTGCGCCATTTGCCGATTTTTCTGTGCAGCGTCGATGGGTTGACACCCAGCCTGCGCGCCGCCGCGCAAATATTCCCGCCACATTCATCGATTGTTTTTTCGATATGCCTGCGCTCGTTCTCCCGCAGCGACGGCGCGGCGGACATTGGCCTTGGCGCGGCAGCAGCCGCCGGCATTTCCGGTATCGCTGCTTGCGTGCGTGCCTGAGGTGCGGGGCGCGGCAACATATCGGCCGTCAGCACATCGCCATCGTTCATTACAACGGCGCGGCGCAGCACGTTTTGCAGTTCGCGTACATTGCCCGGCCAGGGCGCACTGCGCAGCATATCCGCCGCATCGCCGCCGATACAGGTAAAGCGCTTTTTTTCTTCCGCCGCCATACGCGTCAGCATATTTTCGGCAATCAGCAGGATATCATCTCCCCGCTCGCGCAGGGGCGGCAAATGCAGGGATATGACGTTCAGACGGTAATAAAGGTCTTCGCGCAGATGCCCCTCCGCCACCGCCGCCAGCGGTTCGCGGTTGGTGGCGCAAACAAAACGCACATCGACCGATGTTTCGCGCGGGGCGCCCAGCGCGCGGAAACTCCCGCTTTGGGTAAAGCGCAGCAGCTTGGATTGCATTTCCGGCTGCATTTCCGGCAACTCGTCCAGAAACAGCGTGCCTTCATGCGCGCGCTCCGCCGCACCGATATAGCGCGATATGGCGCCAGTAAAGGCGCCGCGCATGTGACCGAAAATCTCGCTTTCAATCAAACTGCCGGGGACGGCCGCGCAGTTGAGCGCCTCGAGCGGTTTATGCCGCCGTGCGCCCATGACATGGATAGCACGCGCGGCCAGTTCTTTTCCCGTACCGCTTTCACCCGTGATAAAAACGGGGGCGCGGCTTTGCGCCGCATTCTCGATAAGCTTGTACACGATTTGCATGGCGCTTGAGGCGCCAATAAAATCGCAAAATTTGTCGCGCTCCATTGCGCGGTAGTCGCTGACGATACGGCGTAGCGCCTGCTGCTCCAGTATATGCCCAATCGTCAGGTTCAGCCGCTCCGCACTGACAGGCTTGCAAAGGTAATCCTGCGCGCCCGCGCGAATGGCGGCCACCGCCGCATCGACCGATGGCGCTGCCGTCAAGACGACAACCGGCGTCGCAAGCCCTTGCCGCCGCATCGCCGCCATCAGTGTGGTGCCTTCGCCATCGGGCAGGTGAATATCCAAAAGCACGCAATCGAAATGCCTTTCGCGCAGCGCCGCTTCGGCTGCGGCAAGCGTTGGCGCCAATTCCGCCGCATGGCCCGCGCGCGCCAGATAATCGGCGTAGGTTGCCGCCAGCGCCGCACTGTCTTCAACAACTAAAATCCTGCCGACCGCCATTCCTCTACCTTGCGCGTTTTTCTATGTACAATTCTAGATTGTATTGCAAAAGGACTAACAAAGTCTTGCAAAGCGCGCATGTTTTTTCGCGGCCCGTTGCAAAACGCGCCGGCGCATTTGTATGCGGCGCTGAAAACGCGGCGTTTTTCGTTTGGCACGCCGCATGCAAAACATTCTGTATCCACGCCGCAATCATCAGGGGGGACATCATGCCAGAACAAGAACAGGATTTTTACTGCGTTTGCATACACACGCCGCAGGGGGATGAAACATATACAGTGCGCGCCGCATCGGACTACGCCGCCGCGCGTATGGTGCGCGCACAGACCGGCCGCATGGCCGCGAGCGAGCGCGATGTTTTGCGTCTTTTCACCGCAACCGCCGAACAGCGCAAACAGCCCCGAACAGACTCACGCATGCAGCCGCCAAACCCGCCCCTCCCTCCGGTCTGGCTGCATGCCCTTGCGACGCGCCACGCGCGCGCATGACGTGGCGAGAGGGGCTCGGCCGCCTGCTTCCCCCCGGCGCAGGCCTGCCTTGTCCCTCTCCCGCTTTTTTTCACAAAGACGCCCGCCGACATACCAAAGTATGTTTTTGAAAAATAACGATAAATTAAGCCGCTATTAAACTTTAAGTTGTAATATGAAAAAATAGACAACCCTAAGAAAGGGCGCCGCCATGACCACAGAGCCGAACATTCCCCTTCCGCCCGTCGCCGCCACAAATGCCACGCCCAGCGCCGACGCCGCTTTGTTAGCCGACGCCCCTGTGCAAACCCACAAGCTGGATGCCGACCTTTTCATCGCAGGGGATATAGACGGTGTGACCGAAAGTCTTTTCGGTTCGGGCAACCTGAATTATCTGCTGCTGCAAGCACGCCAGACAGATGCCGCCGGCACCGGCAACGGATTTGACGGCATGGATGCGGCGCAAGCCGACCCCTACGCGCCGTCGTGGCTGCTGGCCGCAGCAAAAAATATTACGGGCACCGCGCAGGGTATGGATTCGGATGATGCTCTTTTCGCGGCAAATCCGGCAGATGCATCCGGCGCTGCGGATAGCAGCAATTTCGGTGGCAACGAGGCGTTTCGTGCCCTTGCCGGCAATGGCGATGGCACAGGCGGTTCCGGCAACGTCGCCCGGATGATGGATTCACCGCCCGCCGATGCGCCGCCCTCGGACGATGGAGACGATACAACCGACGATAATGATGATAGCGATGACGACGATGACGGCGACGATGATGGCGGTGACGACGGCGGAGATGATGATGATGGCGGGGGCGATGACGGTGGAGGCGATGATGACGGGGGCAGCAATAATGGCGGGGATATCGATATTCTCGGCGACAACAATATTGGCCTGCCGGTCGTTGATATAAACCTCGACCCGCTTGAAAACATCGTGGGCGATATCGACCTTGGCGTCGGCATCGGTTTTGACCCCGACGACGGCCTGACCATCGACCTGGATACCGTTCTTGTCGATATTCCCATTCTGGACGGCGCCATCAATATCGATATTCCGCTTTTGAACCCTGTTATTGCCGAAATGCTGAATATAGCAGACCCTGTTCTTGATATTGTGACGGATATTACCCAGCCGCTGCTGGATGGCGTGGCAACAACGGCCGAAAGTCTGCTGGGCAGTCTTCTGGGCGCACCGCCGCCCACGGATGGCGATTACGATTTGCAGGTGCATACAGACCTTGGCATCCCCAACCTCGACGTCAATCTGGATGTGATTGAAAATATCGTCGGCGATATCGATATCGGCGTGACACTCGATGCGCTGGGCGGTGACAGCATCGGCCTTGGCATCGAAACCATTGTTGCCGACCTGCCGCTTGCGAATATCGGGGCAGACCTCGGCGTGCCCGTCATTATGCCGGTTGTAAACGGTGCGCTTGCACCTGCGGCCGACATGCTCGGCGACATTACCGCGCCCGAAACACTGGCGGGTATTTTTGAAAACCCCGCCGAAGCCGTACCGGATATCCTCGAAACCGCTGTAGAAGGCGTGGCCGATACCGTCAGCGGCGCCGTATCGGGGCTTGAAGACACGCTGGAAAACACCCTCGCCTCGCTTGGACAAACGGATAACAGCGCCGGAGACACCGACCTTGCCGTACATAACAACATCGGCCTGCCGCAAATCGACGTCAATCTGGACACAGTCGAAAGCATTACAGGCGATATCGACCTTGGCCTTTCCGCTACAAACGGCGAAGACGGTTTGACGCTGGGGCTCGATACCACGGTTGCCGGTATCAACCTGCTTGAGGATGTCAATGTCACTGTCGATATTCCGCTGGTCACGCCTGTCATTTCCGACGTTCTGGATGTGGCGCAGGACCTGCTGGGCGAGGCCGCCAGTGACGAAGGCACAGCCCACGGGGCCATGGCGCTTCTGGATGATACGGCGCAGGGTCTTGAAGACGTCCTGAGCGGCATCCTTGGCAGCGGCGCAGATGGCGGCGGTGATGCCGCATGGCCGCAGCTCGATGCAGGCGCGCTTCTGGGCAGCGAAGGCATCGGCGGCATTATCGGCGGCGGCGATGACGGCGCCCTGCATCTGCCGGAGCCCGTGGGTAATATCGTCGAAGGCCTCGGCCTGCTGCCCGCGGGCAGCGAGCATGGCGGCGGCCTTCTCTCCGGCCTGTTTAACGGCCACGGCGGAGGACTGTTCGGATGACATCTTCAAAATCGGCCGCAAGGCAACGCACGCGCTCCCTGCCGCCACTCGCGCAACCGCAGGAATCGCGCGGGGACAGGTTTTACCTTCTGCTTGGCACCGTTTCGCTCAACCTGCTGTCGCTGGCATTGCCTATCATGACGCTGCAAGTCTATGACCGCATCTTGCCGAACCCGGAATCAGGTACCCTGCCGCTGCTGATGGCGGGTGTATTGCTGGCGATTGTTTGCGAAACAAGCCTGCGCCTTTCCCGCGCATGGATGATGGGCTGGCGCGGCGCGGTTTACGAGCACGCCCTGTCCGCCGCCGCGATGCGCAGGCTTCTTTCCGCCGATGCCGCCCGCAGCCGCACCACCGGCATTGGCGAATTTCTGCACCGCATGGCCGCGATTGGCCGCTTGAAAGATTTTGAAAACGGTTATATCGCCGTCACATGGATGGAGCTGGCGTTTATTCCGGCTTTCCTCGGCGTTATTCTTTATATTGCGGCGCCGTTGGCCATTGTGCCGCTGCTCTTGCTGGGTGTTTTTATTGGTGTATCGCTGTGGCAAGGACGCAAGCTGCAATCCGCCCTCGCCCGCCGCGACGCCGAAGACGACGAGCGGTATGAATATCTTGTCGAATGTCTGAAAGGGATTCACACCGTCAAGGCCTTCGCGCTTGAAAACCTGCTGTCGCGCAGATATGAATATTTACAGGAAAAATCCGGCCTTGGCAGTTTTTTCGCCGCCGAAGCCTCCACCCGCACTTTCAACTTCGGCACCATGATGTCCCACCTGATGATGGTCGCCGTCATGACAGCGGGCGCGGTTGCGGTTATCGGCGGCAATATCACCACAGGCGCCCTGATAGCAACGCTGCAGCTTTCGGGACGCCTCATGCAGCCGGCGCAGCGCGGCCTTGCCCTCTGGGCGCGGTATCAGGAATATATGCTCGCGCGCGCGAAGGTCGCGCAAATATTTGCCCTGCCGCAACTGCGCCGCAGTCCTGCCCCGCAGCTGCCGCTTCCCGAGGGTTATCTGGCGGCGCGCGGTGTAAATTTCCGCCAGACGCTGGAGGATATCAATCTCTCGCTCAACCCTGGCGACAGCATTTCCATCAGCGGCCTGCC
>DDBY01000025.1 GCA_002334985.1 Micavibrio sp. UBA2020 | reverse complement strand
TGGATTGTTACATGCAAATTTCATGTTTGAAAGTATGGAATCTTTCTAAATGAGGTTTTTCAGACATTAAAGGGCTGGCACAGGCACACAAAACTTATTATGGTATTTCTGTATTAAGGAGACAAGGCATGACACTTATCGCCATCGGCGGCGCCGAAGACAAAGAAGGCGCCATGACGGTTCACCGCCGCGTGCTGGACGAAAGCTGCGGCGCAAGCGCGCGCGTCTGCGTTATCACATCTGCAACGGCGGAGCCTGCCGCTGCGAAAGAGCGTTATGAAGCCGTTTATAAAAAACTGGGCGTAGAAAATTGCACTGTGCTGCATATCGACAGCCGCACCATGGCGAATAGCGATGCGGTTGCAGCCGTGCTCGAAAACGCCGATGTGGTTTTTTTCAGCGGCGGCGACCAGATGCGCCTGACTCAGGCGATGGCGGGCACGCGCGCGTTTGATGTGATTGCCGAAAAATATGCAGCCGGCACGCTTGTGATTGCAGGCACAAGCGCCGGCGCGGCGGCGGCATCGTCGTTGATGGTCTGCGGCGGCGACCCTGAAAAATCCATGCAAAAAGGCGAAGTGCAGATGACGGCCGGTTTCGGCTTGTTGCAAGGTGCCGTTATCGATACGCATTTCAGCGAAAGAAACCGCCTGCCACGCCTGTTTAACGCAGTGGCCACGCATCCGGCGACGCTGGGCATCGGTGTTGACGAAGACACCGCCGCGGTGCTGCGCAAAGACGGCGTCATGGAGATTGTCGGCAGCGGCACGGTAACATTCGTCGATGGCCGCGGGCTTGAGCGTTGTAACATGGCAGACGTGGAGCGCGGCGAAGTTTTCGAAGCCGCAGGCTTCCGCGTCGATAAACTGCCTGCCGGTGCGCGGTATGATTTGAAAACCCGCAGGCCGTCATGACGGCGCAAGCCGAGATTGTTATGCCGGAAGAAACCGGTATCGTTTTTATTTACGTCACCGCACCGTCGGCGGAAGTTGCGGAACATATTGCCGCTGCTGCCGTCGAAGAAAAGCTGGCTGCTTGCGCCAATATCCTGCCCGGTATGACATCCGTATATCGTTGGCAGGGCAAGGTCGAACGTGCGTCGGAGGTTGTGGTTATCCTCAAAACCCGCGCGGATGTATCGGCTACGCTGATGCAGCGGATAAAGACGCTGCATCCCTATGAGGTGCCGTGCGCGGTGTCTTTGCCCGTGCTTGGCGGTCTGGATGATTATCTGGGGTGGATAAAGGCGGAAACGCTGGCGGAGTAATCCTCTGCTGCGCCTTACCAGGCCATTTCAAACGCGATGCCGCAATCCTGCATGCCGGAGCGCGCCGCATAATGCGGGTCGTACTGGTCGCCGCCATAACATGAACTGCTGAGACCGTAGGCGCGCACGCGTCCAAGATGCGGATAACCGTCATCAATTTTCCCGTCAATAATTTGCGCGATGTGGACGGGCATAACCTGCTCGGCCGAGGTTGAAAGCTGGTCTATACCGCCCGACAAAGGCGAATTGACAATCATGAACACAAGTCCGCGCGGCCCCAGAACGGCAGGGTCTGAAGGGTCATCTTCGCGCGGGTCGCCCGGTAGGGGCTGGCCGTTGACAAAACCGACCACAAATCCGCCCCCTATGGGGGAGGCGGGATGCGTATGCGTCCAGGCAATGCGCTCGTTGCCGCTGCGGATGGCGGCGTTGTTAACGCCGCCAATCATGTCGCTGAGCGTCAGATGCGCCCAGAACAGAACCGTTTCGTCCGCGACGGATGTTGCGGGCAAGTTGACGGTTGTGCCGGCCTGCGCCATCCAGTCATCGCCCCATGCGGGGCTTCCAATAATATTGTCGTTGGATTCATCTGCGAAAGGGGTGCAGTTGGCATTGCAATTCGGAATACGGGTGGCGGCATTGCGCATATCACCCGGCATCGCGCCGAAGGCGTCGCGGAAATTGATGACGGCGGTTTGGTATGATTGCATCTGTGTGATGGTCGCGGTGGCGCGGGCATTTTTAATCATCTCCTGCCCTTTGATGATAGAGCCGACGACTATCCCGATGACGGTCATGACAATCGCGAGCTCGACCAGCGTGAAACCGCGGACATTGTGTGATGCCGCGCGCGGTGCGCGTTGTTTTTGAATGAAGTCTTGCACCGACCCTCTTGAGATGCTTTTTATTGTAGGAATACAACAGCAGATAAGCTTATAGCATATTTTAAGTTGTTAATCTTAAGATTTAGTTGAGGAAATCAACTAAAATTCATGTACTCCGCAAGGGGGTTACTTCTGGATGCGAAAAACGAGGCCGCAGTCGTAGGAGGTGACGGCCTCATTGTATTGAAGAACAGCGGCAGATGTGAAGCAGCTGTTCATAAGTCCGTATGCGTAAACGCTGCCGGAGGCCGGATAGCCGTCATCCATTTTTCTGTCAATTTTTGCAGCCTGTCCAGGTGTCATCGGCTGCATGCCTTCGGCGCTCAACTCTTCTATTCCATCGGTGGTGGGAACATGAAGCATGGCGATGACAATACCGCTCGGACCAGTGACAGAAGAGCCTCCACCACCACCGCCACCGCCGTTACCACCGCCGCCACCACCGCCGTTACCGCCGCCGTTACCTCCACCAAGGCCGCAGCCTGCGCCCTGGCCAGGTCCGTTGCCCTGTCCCGGACATCCGGGGCCACCAAAGCCGCCGCCGCCGCCGTTGCCATTTCCGTTGCCATTACCATTAGCCGCAAGGGCAGGGCTGAACATACTGTCATGGATATTTGCAGCGATAATTTCAGCCAATTGTGGCGCTTGCGTAATCCCGGGGGGCCGTAGATGCTGTTGCAATATTTCGGCAAACTGTGTGCTCTTTGGGGTAGAAAGAGAGCTTAGGCTGAATCCGCCGTTCGCAGTTCCCACGACAAAGCCGCCTCTGAACTTGGATGCGGGATGTGTGTCCCCCCATGTAGGGTTTTGGCCTGTCAGCGCGCCATCCGAGACACCGCTAATCATGTCAGCCTTGAGAAGGTGCAGCCAGAACAGTGTCGTTTCGGCCTCTTCTGATGTTGCGGGCAGGACGATAGGCGCAGATGTTTGCGTGGCCCATCCTGCAAGCCAGTCCGGCGCACCGACGACGCTGTTGCCTGCGGTTGCGGCAAACGGGTCGCAATTTGCATTGCAGCCGGGAATGTGGCGGGAGGCGTTAGGCATATCGCCAGGCAGGGCATCATATTTATCGCGGAAGGTTATCAGAGCGGATTCGTAGGCATTGACCTGAGAGATTGTCGATGCAACGCGCGCGGTGACAACCATTTCCTGCCCTTTGAGAATGCCGCCGATAAGCAAGCCAATGATTGTCAGGCTGATGGCCAGTTCGACGAGAGTAAAACCGCGACTAAGGGCGAGCGTTTTTTGCATTATTCGGCACTTCTTAAGGGCTCCTGAATATAAGTATGCAATAAAGAGCTTAACTCGGTATTAAGCTCTTTATCGTCAAAGTGCTGCACCTTTTTTTTGTTTGAGTTTAAATAAAGCCAACCGTCTTATTGATTGTTTATATTACAACAGTTTAGAAAGTGGTATTTATATACCGCAATTTATGATATTGATTTTAAACGATTTTATAAAATGTCGCGTTTTTCTGTTGACGGCGGGGAATCAATGCTCCATAACACACCAAAAGCAAACAGGCGTGGCGTGTGCCATGCCCGCATAATTCAGGAAACAAGAGATGAAAACCTATTCGGCAAAACCCTCGGAAGTTGAAAAGAAATGGCTTCTGATTGACGCGGAAGGCGTCACGCTCGGCCGCCTCGCCAGCCTTATCGCGATGCGCCTGCGCGGCAAACATAAACCCATGTACACCGCGCACATCGATTGCGGTGACAACGTCATCGTCGTTAACGCGGAAAAAGTCCGTATCACGGGTAAAAAAGAAAAATTCGACGTGTTCTACTGGCACACCGGTTATCCCGGCGGTATCAAAGGCCGCACCAAGGGCGAAATCCTTGCGGGTAAATTCCCCGGCCGCGTTATCGAGAACGCCGTTCGCCGCATGATGCCGAAAGACAGCCCGCTTGCACGCCAGCAAATGACTGGCCTGCGCATTTTCGCGGGTCCGACGCATACGCACGAAGCACAAAAACCCGAAGTGGTTGATGTGGCTTCCATGAACCCGAAGAACAAACGCTAATCGCGAAGGTATTGAAGCATGACCACCAAGAAAAACCTCTCTGATCTGAAAGACGCAGTTGCCGAAAAAGCAACCGGCGTTGAAACGGCTGCGGTTGAACGCAAGCCCGTGCTTGATGCCAAAGGCCGTTCCTACGGCACCGGCCGCCGCAAAGACGCAGTTGCCCGCGTATGGGTTGCCCGCGGCAGCGGCAAAGTCACGGTAAACGGCAAGGACATCGCGCATTACTTCGCGCGCGGTACCCAGCGCCTCATCATCAGCCAGGCCTTTGAAATCTCCGGCCGCGTTGGCCAGTTTGACGTTGTTTGCTTCGTTGCAGGCGGCGGTCTCTCCGGTCAGGCGGGTGCTGTACGCCACGGCATCTCCCGCGCGCTCGTCAACTTCGAACCCGGTCTGCGCGCAGCGCTGAAAAAAGCGGGCTTCCTGACGCGCGACAGCCGTGTTGTCGAACGTAAAAAATACGGTAAGCACAAAGCACGCCGCTCCACGCAGTGGGTCAAGCGTTAATCTTTCGCTTATTGCTACAAAAAAACACCCGGCCTTCAACAGCCGGGTGTTTTTTTGTATCATGTATTCAGGGGATTTTCAGATAAGGGGCAGGCGATGCAGCTGACGGTGACCAGCAAAGGCTTTTTCAAAAAAGAATTTATCATTGCGCGCGATGGTGTCGCACTGGCAAAGATGGGCGTGCTGGGTATGGAGGCGACGCTGACGGCCAGCGATGGCACCGCGCATCAATACGTCATCGAAACACAGGCGCAGAATACCCGTCTTGCGCTCATCTGCCGCAGCGGCGGGGCGGATGTGGCGAGGCTCGAGCCGATGACGGTTGAAACAGTTCTGGATGGTGTCGACCTGAATGGGCGGCGCTACGGGCTCGAGCGGATGGAGAACAAGGAATTTTCCTTGCGCTGTGATGGCCGCCCCATCGGTACGCTCACGCGCCGCGGCGGCTGGTTCAGCCGCGGCTTTGTGATAGACGCGGGGCAGGATATTCCCGCAGAAGCGGCGGGGTTGCTGGTGTTTATGGCGATGGCTTATCCGGCGCTGCGTATTTTTGCCTATAGCGCGACGCGGTAGCTATTTTCAGCAGCAGCATTCACCGTTGTTCTCATCATGCTTGTGCGCATCTTCGCCTTCGGCCTGCTGGCCGAGGAGGGTGGCGGCGAGTTTCTCGAACGATTGCGTCTTTTCCTTGTAGCGGAAAATCTGGCCGGATTTGAGGTCGAAATACCAGCCGTGGATTTGCAGCTCCCCTGCGGCCACTTTGGCGGCGACCCAAGGAAATGTCATGAGGTTGTTGAGCGAAACCAGAATAACGGCCTGTTCCAGCGCGCGCTGCTTGATGGGGCTGTTGGCATCGCCAAGCTCCGCCTCCACCGCTTCGCGTGCAGGGGTTGCGATATCCATCCACTGCGCAAGGAACTCATATTCCTGCTGCGCTTTGTCGAGCTGCGCGAGAGCCTGGATGCCGCCGCACATGCTGTGGCCGAGAACAACGATATGCTTCACCTTCAGCGTTTTGACGGCGAATTCGATGGCCGCACTGGTGCCGTGGTGGTTGGTGTCGTGGCGGTAGGGCGGCACAATAGCGGCCACGTTGCGCACCACGAACATCTCGCCGGGCTGGCCGCCGGTGATGATGGCGGGGTCGGTGCGGGAATCCGAACAGGCGATAACCAGCGTTTCCGGCGATTGGCCGTGGCGCACCAGTTCCTCATACACGTTGCTGTCGGACTGGAAGTAGTTTTTATAAAAGTCCTTGTAGCCCTGTACGAATTTTCTGAACGGCATGTTTTTTCCCTCCGTTATGACCGGACGGGTTATATAATACTCGGGTATTGTCCTGCAAAGAAAAACATTAAAGGTTTATTTCCATGCTTCACCCTTACAAGGATATTATGCCCCGTCTCGGGCACAAGGTCTGGATTGCGCCGGGCGCCCATATTGTGGGCGATGTGGAAATCGGCGATGGCGCCAATATCTGGTACAACTGCGTCGTGCGCGGTGATGTAAATGACATAAAAATTGGCGCGCGTACGAATATTCAGGACGGCACGGTCATCCATGTTTCATCGACTTTGCAGGGCACCTATATCGGGGCGGATGTGACGGTCGGGCACATGGCGCTTTTACATGCCTGCACGGTGGAAGACGCCGCCTTTATCGGCATGCAGGCCTGCGTTATGGATGGTGCCTATGTCGAATCCGGCGCGATGGTGGCGGCGGGGGCGTTGGTGACACCGGGGAAACGTGTACCTGCGGGGCAACTTTGGGCGGGCTCGCCCGCGCGTTTTATGCGCGAACTGACGGCGGAAGAAAAGGCATATATCCCATATTCAGCCAAACATTATGTTGAA
>DDBY01000008.1 GCA_002334985.1 Micavibrio sp. UBA2020 | reverse complement strand
TCAGCGAATAATCTTTCATAACCGCAAGGCCGCTGTGCCGCAGCTTTGCGTGCTGCGGGCAAGAGCGTTTTTTTGCAGCCGCGCGACGACTTGCGCGCGCTGGCATTACGTTAAAGCGCTGTGCCGCGTTGTTTCCGGATATGAATATGATACGTCAAAACAGCGCACAGTAAGGCAGGCCACAATGCGCCCGCCATTTTACCTGCACGAAATCTGCCGTGTTTTTACCTGTTTTTAAAAGGTTTATCTGATATATTGTTCAATGCTGCGCCATCCAATGCGCGCGGCAGGCAGCAGGGTGCCTTAAAAAATTATGACCTCTCGCCGGACTCTCCGGCAGCATAATCAGGGATGCAAGTTTAATGGGTATGTTCGACGCGCTTTTGAAGCCCTTTGTCCGGTTGCTGCGCCAGCCGATTGAATCGTTTATTCGCATTGAAACGGCGGACGACGATACGACGCTGGTGGCCGAAGACGGCTCCTTGCTGACCGTCGTGCGCGTCGATGGCGCGCGCCAGATTATCGGTGACGCCGAATACAAAAAAATCCTCTCCGACTCCGTGGTTAAAATCGGTACACGTTTCGACCGTCCCGGCCATGCGATGCAGATTTATTTCAGCCGCAACCCCGAACGCAGCTATGTGGAGCTGAAAAAACTTCTGCGCCCGAACTATATGTCGGCCAAAAACACGGGTCTTGAAATCGACGATATTTTCGAAGAGCGTGCGAAGAACCTCAGCCATTATCTGGCATGGGAAGAAATTTATTTCGTGCTGTGGACGCGTCCGTCCGTTCTCAGCAAATCCGACCTGTCGCGCGAGGCGGAGCGTGCCCGCGGCAAAAAATGGATTAAGGCGGATGACGCGCAATATCCCTTCGCGGCTATCGAAGGCATCCGCACGCGCCATAACAGCTTTTCGACCGCGACGGTGACGGCGCTCAAGGAAATGGGTATTCAGGCGGCGGTGATGGAAGTGCACGACGCGCTCGCCACCATTCGCGCCAACCTTTTGCAGCTGAGTATCGACAGCAAATGGCGGGCCGTCCTGCCGGGCGACAAAATTGCACCGCGTGCGCCCGAAAAGAAAAACGATATGTCGGATATTCTCTGGCCAAGCTTGCGCCAGCAGCTGACGATGGCGAATGCCCGTGTCATCAACGACCACGTCGTTGAGATGGGCAAATACGTCTGGGGCGGCTGCGATATGGTGCTGGGCCCGACAGAGCCTATCCCTTTCCCGGCTTTCCTCGAGCGTATGTCCGAAGCGCGCGTGCCCTTCCGCATGTCCTTCCTGCTCGAAGGCGGCGGCATTCAGGGTATGGCGATGCAGCAGTTTCTTTCTTCCATTTTTGCGGTGACGAATGCCGAGAACAAGATGGTGAAAGAAGCGCTCGAAGCCTTGAGCGAAATCGCCCGCAGCGAGCCTGTGGTGAAATTCCGCCTGTCGTTTGCGACCTGGGCGCCCAAAGACGATATCGAACTTCTCGAAGACCGCCTTTCGACGCTGACGCAGTCTGCCGAATCCTGGGGCTATGCGCAGGTATCGATGATTTCCGGCGACCCGCTGGACCAAATCATGTCGTCCTCGCTCGGCATTCACTGCGCGTCGACCGCCCCGCCGGCGGTTGCGCCGCTTTACGAAGTGATGAAGCTGGTGCCGTGGCAACGCGCGTCGAGCCCGTTCGAGCAAGGCTCCATCCTTTTCCGTACCCCCGACGGCCGCGTCTGGCCGTACCAAACCGGCTCCAACGTGACGACGACGTGGTTCGACCTCGTGTTCGCGCAGCCCGGTGGCGGTAAATCGGTTTTGATGAACACGCTGAACCTCGGCACCTGTCTTTCGGCGGGTGTGGCGAGCCTTCCGTTTATCGCCGTTATCGACATCGGCCCGTCTTCGGCGGGTCTGGTTTCGCTGCTCAAAGACGCCCTGCCGCCGAACCGCCGTCACGAAGTGACGTCGTACCGCCTGCAGATGACGGCGCAATTCGCCATCAACCCCTTTGATACCAAGCTTGGTATGCGCAGCCCGCAGGTGTCTGAACGCAGCTTCCTGATTGAACTGCTCACCCTGATTTGCACCCCGCCCGGCCAGCCCGACCCCTATGACGGTATTTCGCAGCTTTGCGGGATGGTGGTCGATGAAATGTACCGCTGGCGCGACGATACGTCGGCCAACGCGGAGCCGCGTCCCTACCTGCCGCGTATCGACAGCGTGGTTGACGAAGCCATCCGCCAGCACGATATCAAAGTGCCGCCGGGCGCGTATTGGTGGGATATGGTCGATGCCCTGTTCGACAAGGGGCTGACCTACGAAGCCGCGATGGCGCAGCGCTATGCGATGCCGACGCTGGGCGACGCGATTGCCGCCGCTCGCCGCCCGCAGATTAGAAACCTGCTCGAAGAAACCTCCATCGGCTCTTCGTCCGAGGGTGTTATCCATGCCTTCGAGCGTATGATTACCTCCGGCGTGCGCGAGTTCCCGATTTTGTCGTCGGTGACCAAATTCTCGCTCGCGGAAACGCGCGTTTGCGCGCTTGACCTTGCCGACGTTTGCCCGTCGGGCGATGCGACATCCGACCGCCAGACCGCTGTCATGTACATGCTGGCACGTCAGGCGCTGGTCACGCCGTGGTGGATTAACGAAGAAGCGCTGGCGCAAATGTCGCCGAAATTCCGCGCCTATCACGAATCGCGCCTGCAGGATCTGGCCGAAACGCCGAAACGCCTTTGCTATGACGAGTTCCACCGTACGTCGAAAACCAAATCCGTGCGTGCGCAGATTGTGCGTGACGTGCGCGAGGGACGTAAGCGCGGGATTCAGATTATTCTCGCCTCCCAGATGCTGGACGACTTCGACGACGACATGGTCGATTTGGCGACGGGCGTCTGGGTTCTCGGTGCGGCAATTTCCGATGCGGCGGTCGATGCGACGCAGAAACGCTTCGGTCTTACCGATACCGCGCGCTGGGTCATGCGTAACAAGCTGACAGGCCCGAAAGCGGGCGGTGCGCCGGCGCTGCTGGTTTTGGGTACCACCGACGGCCGTTATGAACAGCACCTTATCAATACGCTCGGCCCCATCGAGCTGTGGGCGTTTTCGACCACGGCGGAGGATGCTGCTATCCGCAACCGTCTTTATGCGCGTATCGGTGCGGCGCAGGCGCGTAAACTGCTCGGGGTCAACTTCCCCGGCGGCTCCGCGCGTAGCGAAATCCGTCGCCGTATTGCGGCGCTGTCGGAAAAAGGCGACATCGACAACGCTTCGCTCGGCGCGGTTATCGACAAAATCGTGGATGAACTTGTCGGCAGCACCAAGGTGAAGCTCGACGAAATCGAAGCCAAAACGGGCTAAGACGCCAAGCCGTCCAAACAAAAACGCCGCGGGCTTTCCTGCGGCGTTTTTGTTTGAGAGGGCAGCGGGCTTATCGCGGTGGTGCCAGTTTGGGCTTGCCCAGACTGCGCTGCGTGCTGCCCGGCAGGTCTTCGGGCGGGTTGCCGCCCAGTTCCCGCAGTTTTTTACGGGCGGTATCGAGCGCGGCGGGGCCGTAATCGTCAAAAGACACGTCTGACTTAAAGCCGTGCTGTTCGCGGGTGTAAATCTCGCTGACGCGGCGGGCGGCGAAATCGAAAATGATACGCAGATTGCCGCCGTCGCTCATGGGTTTGCGCTCCAGCAGCGTGGCAGCATCGACAGCCTCGAAACGGCCGTATTCCCAGTACATGTCGCGCAGCAATTTGCGCGGCGCTTGTTCTTGCAGCCAGTTGCGGCTGTTTTCGTTCCAGTAATGCAGGTGAAACCCATCGTCGCCGATGCCGGCGCGGCAGAATGCGCGGGCGATATCTTCGCGCCCCTCGCGCAGCACGCTGAAAAAAGTCTCCCCGTTATTGCCGGACGGAGACGCACCGGCGGCCAGCAGTACCTCGCTCGTTGCAAGGTTGCCGCTGTGGCGCAGGCCGTCTGTCAGGTCGTCCGGCTCCGCTGCCCAGCGCAGGGCGGTTTCGATGTCAACTTCGGTTTCGCTTTGTGCGGCAGCATCGAGAATAGCCTGCACATCCGCCGCATCGCCCATCAGCGCCTTGGCGTTCAGGATTTTGTCCCAATCCGCCATTTCGTGACGTGCGGCCGCAATCAGCGTTTTGACATCGACCTGTCCGAAAATGTAATACGTCGCACCATCTTCCCAGCCTTCATTGTCAAGACGTTCGCTATAGGATTCGACCAGCTCGCGCAAATCATCGCGCAGCGACGTGACGGCATCGTCTTCTTCATCGTCGTAAAGCGGCAGGGATTGCAGCGTATCGCCAAGGCGCCCCATGTTCTCACCAATCGCCTGTGCGGCGGCTTGCCATGCCTGTTTGCCCTCTGTTTCTTCGAACAGGCTGTCGTCCATGTCGTCCGCGTGGGGGATGCGCGATAGGTTCATGCTCATGCTTGCGGCCCTTCCTGCGTTTTGCGTTTAAGCCCGCCCGGCACCGAAAGCGGTTTGCCGGTGGTGCGCAGAATATCGGGCGCGCTGCCGCCGATTTTTTTCAGCTCGTCATGCGCTTCGCCCAACATACCCGTATTGTATTCACCGAAATCATAAGACTTCATCACGGGCGTCATATTGGCGGCTTCGTAAATTTCATGCACGCGCTGCGCGCGGAAATTGAAAATGGTGCGAAACAGCGTCACGCCGTAAATATCGGGAATAAACTGGCTTTGCACCAGCGTGTCGTC
>DDBY01000196.1 GCA_002334985.1 Micavibrio sp. UBA2020 | reverse complement strand
ATAAATCAGCTTGAGCCCCGGTTTTTTGTTCAGGCGTTCCGCTAGTTCCATGCCAACGGCAAGGGATTCTTCGGGTGTCGCGATTTTTTTCTCCGCAACATCTATCTCGCTGCGGTTAAATTGCATCGCGACGGAAACGGAAGTGCTTTCGAAGGCTTCTGTATTAAAAATCTCCCCGCCCGTTGTGCATCCCACCAGACGCGCTGCGGGGTAAGCTTTTTTCAGCGCGCGGATGTAATGCACAGGGGCGGGGTATTGGGGGGAGAGAAAATAAAGCACAATTTGCGCCTGGGTCAGGCCCTTGCCTTTGAAGTCGTTGTCGGGGTTGTTGGTGGACATAACGGTTTCGACATACATGACATCTTCTCCGGCAATGAGGGGGCTGCAGATATCTTTGCAATCGCTGTGCCGGATGCTAAGGGCTTGCATTTCAGTCCTTTAGCCGCAATGATGGTGTTCGATTTTGCTTCACCTGACTGATTTTGAGACTTTTTTATTCTTTTTATGAGACGCTATTACAAGGTGGTTTTTTATGTCCGAATGTATTTTGGTGGTCGATGACGACCCGCTGCAGCGCAAATTTATATCGTCGATAGTCACGCGCCGCCTTGGCTATGCAATTGCCGAGGCAGAAGGGGCGGAGCAGGCGCTTGGCCGCCTGTCGCGCGGCGGCGTGTCGCTTTGCATTATCGATTACCGCATGCCGGGCATGGATGGCATGCAGCTTCTCGCGCGTATTGTGCAGTCCTATCCCGGTTTGCCTGTCATCATGGTGACGGCGACAGCAGATACCGATACCGTGGTCGAGGCGATAAAGGCTGGCGCGGCCGATTATGTGACGAAAACGTCAGAGCCGGAGCGCATTATTCTTTCCATCAAAAACGTCTTGCGCCTGCGCGCTTTGGAGGGGGAGGTTCACCGGCTGCGCCGCCAGAAAAAGGAAGTCCTGCATTTTGCCGACATTATCGGATTTGACGCAGGGCTTGCCGATATCGTCGCGGCCGCGCGCAAAGTCGCCCCTGCGGATGTTTCCGTTCTGCTGACAGGCGAAACCGGCACGGGCAAGGAGCTTTTTGCGCGGGCCCTGCATGGCGAAAGCCGCCGCGCGCTGAAGCCTTTTGTCGCGGTCAACTGCGGCGCCATTCCCGAAAGTCTTATTGAAAGCACGTTGTTCGGGCATGAAAAAGGCGCCTTTACCGGCGCCGTGACGCGCAGTCAGGGCAGGTTCCGCGATGCGGAGGGCGGCACGATTTTCCTCGACGAAGTCGGTGAATTGCCGCTGGAGGGGCAGGTCAGGCTGCTGCGGGTTTTGCAGCAAAAAGAAGTAACCCCCGTCGGCGGCGGACAGGGCATTCCCGTCGATGTGCGGGTAATTTCTGCAACCAACCGTGACCTGGGCGAGCTGGTCAGGCAGGGACGGTTCCGCGAAGACCTTTATTTCCGGCTCAATGTGGTGCATTTGCATTTGCCGCCGCTGCGCGAGCGGGCGCAGGATATTGCCGCGCTGCTGGCGCATTTTACACTGGCCTATGCAGCCGAAACCGGTCTGCCGCCGCGCCAGACGTCGCCGGAATTTGTGCAGGCGCTCAGCGCCTACAGCTGGCCGGGCAACGTGCGGGAGCTTGAGAATGTGCTGCGCCGTATTTTCGTGCTCAGCGATAACCCCGTGCTGACGCCGGAAGATTTTATTATCGAGGGGCTGGACAGGCTTTCGCAAGGGGCAGAGAGCAGCGCGGATAATGCGCAGGGGCATGTTCTGCAACTTATGGATTCGGGCGGCCGCCTGCGCCCGCTGCAGGATATCATCGACGACGTGGTGCGGCATGCCATCGCATGCAGCGGCGATAATATCAGCGCGGCGGCGAAGATGCTGGGCGTCGCCCGCTCGACGCTTTACAAGAAAATAAAATAGAACCGCAAAATCTGCCGCAGGCGGGGCGTCAGCTGCGCGAAACGGCGTGTAATATCTCGTCTTTCAGTATGCTATAGGCGGCAGATATTTTTGTTAGAATATCGCTGCGCTCTTTTGCTGTGGCGCGGTGCATGTTCTGCGCTTTTTCGCAAAGGGCAAACAGCTCGTCGGATTTCAAAAGCGCCGCGCCGCCCTTCAGCTTGTGCGCGGCCTCGCTCCAGCTGTCGCTCTCGCCATCAACGCAGTGCTGGCGCAGGATGCCGATGGTTTCGTCCGATTGCGTAATAAACATTTCTGCCATACCACGCAGGTCCGATGCATTGTCGGCAATCGCGCGCAGGGCGCGGATGCCCGCGGGCTCGTTTTGCGCCGCGGCGGCTTCGTCGGGGAAGGTAAACCAGCGGCTCAGGGTATAGCGCAAATCTTCGGGCCCCATCGGTTTGCTGATGTAATCGTCCATGCCCGCGCGCAGGCAGCGTTCACGCGTGCCGCTCATCGCATCGGCGGTCATGGCGACGATGGGCAGCGTGCGCCAGCCATGCGTGCGGATTTCGCGCGTGGCGTCATACCCGCTCATTTCCGGCATGTGGCAATCCATCAGGATAAGGTCGTAAGACGGATTTTCTTTGATGGCGTCCAGTGCCTGCTGCCCGTTTGACACCAGCGCGGGTTCGCCAAAGCCCATCTGGCGCAAGAGCCGCTGCAGATAGGCCTGGTTCAGCAAATGGTCTTCGGCGACCAGAATACGCGCAGCGGCGATGGGTTTGCGCGCGCTGGCGGGCAGACGGTCGATGCGCTCGCCGCGCGCTTGTTGCCTGTCGCTGACGGGGCGGATTTCCGAGGTGGCGAAGGGCAGTTTTACCCAAAAACGCGTGCCGACGTTTTCTTCGCTTTCGACGCCGATTTCCCCGCCCATACCTTCTGCCAGATGGCGCGAAATGCTGAGGCCGAGGCCGGTGCCGCCAAAACGGCGCGTGATGGACGAGTCTGCCTGTACGAACTTTTCAAAAACATAGGGCAGTCTGTCCGCAGAAATGCCGATGCCGGTATCCGCAACGCTGATGGACAGCAGCAGGCGCTCTTCGCCTTGTTTGTCGCAGGAAATATCGATTTCGACCTTGCCATGCGGCGTATATTTGACGGCATTGCCGACAAGGTTGACCAGAATGCGCGACAAACGCATCGGGTCGCCGACAAGGTAGGGCATGTGCCGCTGCATGATGTTGCAGGAAAGGGAGAGGCCTTTTTCGCTGCAAAGCGGCAGAAAAATTTCCATGACGTTGTTGATGATTTCCTCAAGCGAGAAAACAAGGCTTTCAAACTTCAGCGCCCCCGCTTCGATTTTGGAGGGGTCGAGAATATCGTTCACAATCGTCAGCAGGCTGTCGGCGGATTTATAGACGATGCTTGCCGTGTCGCGGTGCGCGGCGCCCATCGTCTGGTCGTCTTTGAGCATACGGCTCAGGCCGATGATGCTGTTGAGCGGCGTGCGCAGCTCGT
>DDBY01000054.1 GCA_002334985.1 Micavibrio sp. UBA2020 | reverse complement strand
TAGAAAAAGCGCCAGACCTTGGCCGTGAATTTGTCGTCTTTGCGTCGTTGCGGTGTGTCGCTCATGTGAATCCCTGTCAATAGATTTTGGATGCGGCGTGGAAAATTTTTATGAGACTAACCCAAGATTGCGTGTTGAACGACAGCAAAATTGCAGATATATTTCAATCCATCAGCACATTAAAAAAAAGCCCCACATGCCGAAGCACATGGGGCCAAATCATCGAAGCGAAGTATTAAGGGAGACACCGTAGCCAAAATATTGGGCGGTGTTTTTCCTCGAGTCAGAGTGTCGTTTCTCTGTGGATAAGAGTCGAGTCTTTTTTACAAAGGCATCGGCGCTGGATAAATTTCATTGTATTTCAAATGCTTAAAAATCAGACTCCGGAAATGCCGGCGTATCTGCATACCGCTTTGTGTCTGAAAACCTTGGGTTTTCACCCCGCACATGGGGCCGATTCGCCCGCGCTTCAACAAGGGACTCCAAGATTCTGATATATAAGGAATTGCTCAAAACCGCGCCGGCCATCAATCGGCCAGCACCACCGGCACGCATTGCGCCTTGTGGCGTAGCCAATGGTCGCAAAGTGTCAGCGCCATCATCGCTTCCGCCACCGGCACACCACGGATGCCGACGCAAGGGTCGTGGCGGCCTTTGGTCGCAATCTCGGTTTCATTGCCTTCGTCATCGATGGTCTTGAGCGGCTGCGGCAGCGACGATGTCGGCTTGAACGCAAGGCGCACAACAATATCCTGCCCCGTCGAAATGCCGCCCAGAATACCGCCCGCATGGTTACTGAGGAAATGCGGCACGCCGTCTTTCATGCGAATCTGGTCTGCGTTTTCCTCGCCGCGCAAACGCGCCGCATCAAACCCCGCGCCAATCTCGACGCCCTTCACGGCGTTGATGCTCATCATCGCTTTGGCAAGGTCTGCGTCCAGCTTGTCAATCAAGGGCGCGCCAAGGCCGGCGGGAAAACCGCTGGCAACAACTTCGACAACAGCGCCAAGACTGGAGAGTTCTTTGCGCGCAGCATCCAGCGCCGCTTCCCATTTCGGGACAACGGCCGCATCGGGGCTGAAAAACGGGTTTTCATCTACCTGCGCCCAGTCCCAGTTTTTGCGGTTGATGGCGATGCCGCCGATTTCAATCACCGCCGCGCGAATTTCTATGTCTTCGCCCAGCGCATTTTCCAGCACCTTGCGCGCGACCGCCCCCGCCGCCACGCGCGAGGCCGTTTCACGCGCGGAAGAGCGCCCGCCGCCGCAATAATCGCGAATGCCGTATTTCTGGTCATAGGTGAAATCGGCGTGGCCGGGACGATATTTGTGGCGGATGTTTTCGTAGTCTTTGGAGCGCGCATCGTTATTTTCGATGTAAAGCGAGATGGGCGTGCCCGTCGTCACCCCGTCGAAAACACCGGAGAGGATTCGCACCTCGTCCGCTTCCTTGCGCTGGGTGGTAAAGCGGTTCTTGCCCGGCTTGCGGCGGTCGAGATGAAACTGGATATCCGCTTCGCACAGCGCAACCAGCGGCGGCGCGCCATCAATCACGCAACCAATCGCAGGCCCGTGGCTTTCGCCCCAGGTGATATAACGGAATAATGTGCCGAAGAGATTGGCGGACACGGCGCGCCTCCCGCTCTTTTAGCCGGAAATGCCTTGCAGCAGCTCGGCCGTTTGTTTGGCGCTATCGACCTGCACCATACCGATGGTGTTATAGCCGCTATCGACATACATGATTTCGCCCGTGACGCCCGCGCCAAGGTCGCTGAGCAGGAACAGGCCGGCACCGCCGACATCCTGCGTGGTGACGTTGCGGCGCAGCGGCGCGTTCAGCTCGTTCCATTTCAGGATATAGCGGAAATCGCCAATGCCGCTTGCCGCCAGCGTTTTGATGGGGCCTGCGGAAATCGCGTTGACGCGGATGCCTTTCGGCCCGACATCGCTGGCGAGATAGCGCACGGATGCTTCAAGCGCCGCCTTGGCCACGCCCATGACGTTGTAGTGGGGCATAACGCGCTCGGCACCGTAATAGGTCATGGTCAAAAGGCTGCCGCCGTTTTTCATCAGCGGCACGGCGCGCTGCGCCACCGCGGTGAAGGAATAGACGGAAATATCCATGGTCTTGAGGAAGTTATCGCGCGTGGTGTCGAGGTAAAGCCCGTCCAGCTCGTTTTTGTCAGAATACGCGATGGCATGGACAACGAAATCGAGGCCACCCCATTCTTTTTCAATCTGGTTGAACGTGGCATCGATGCTTTCGGCGCTCGTCACATCGCACGGCAGGATGATGTTCGAGCCGATGCCTTCGGCCAGCGGGCGCACGCGTTTTTCCAGCGCATCGCCTTGATAGGTAAATGCAAGCTCGGCGCCGTGCTGGTGCGCGGTTTCCGCGATGCCCCAGGCGATGGAACGGTCATTGGCCACGCCCATAATCAATCCGCGTTTGCCCTTCATCAGCGTGCTGGCATGTGTCATTTGGTCACCTTTTTGTTCAGGCTGGTTCATATCTTTTGTCCTGCGTGATGCATGATTCCGCGCATCCTACACAATTTAATAAAGTCGCGTCCAGTTTGATGTGCGCTCAAAAGAGTCCTGATTATTTTTCATATACGCAAAGAAAAAAGGGAATCGCCGCAGGGAACTCTTTACGGCAAACAAGCTTTACTCTTTGTTAACAGTATAAATTGTTATAGATTATGTATTCGAAGCTCGAGGTTCTTCCTCAAAGTCAAGTCTTGAATTCGTATCTGTACTGTTGTTCACTCCGCACACATTCGCAACAACACAAAAGGTCTGAACCTTGCTGCAGTATTATTCACCGCGCACAAGAATGTTCCGCAAGCGCCGTTTCCGTTTGCGTCACGCCCTTCTGCCTGCCCTTGCTATCGCGTCCGTTTATGCAACGCTGTCGTGGCTTTCGACGCCGGATACGGATACATCCGCCGCCGCCGTCACGCTTGCCGCTGCAGACACCGTGGACGCGCCCTTCGACGGCATCGAAAATATTCCGGGTAACGTGCCTGCGCACATGAACGGCACCGCGCACAGCACCGGCAACATGAAAGCGGCATTCAATTATGTGCCGCCGCCGTCCACGCATGAATTCAGCGATTTCGCGCGTGGCGATGCTGCCGCGCCCAAGCCGCAAAAGCCAGTGCAAAGCGTGCAAATTGCGCCTGCACAAGTGCCGCCTGCCGTTGCAGAAACGCTGGCGCAAATCCAGACGCGCCTGCAAAACCTGCTGCAAGCCGGCAATGACCTTTTCGTCGCCGAGAAAAAACTGGCCGTCGGCCGCGGCGATACGCTGATGGATTTGCTGGTGCGCAACGACGTGCCGCGCAGCGACGCCTATAACGCCATTCAGGCGCTGAGCAAGGTCTATAACCCGCGCGACCTCAACCCCGGCCACGCCATCACGGTTTTCTTCCACAAAGACCCCGCGATTGCCGACCCGCAATTCAGCGGCCTGCAAATCCAGAAAGACAAAATCAGCACCGTCATGGTGAACCTGTCGCAAGACGGCAGCTATCAGGTGGACGAGCAGGAAAAGCCGATTTACCGCAGCATCAAGGCGGCGGGCGGCGCGATTGACAGCTCTCTCTACGTTTCCGCGAAAAACAGCGGCGTGCCGGATGCTGTTATCCTCGACCTCATCAAAATGTATTCATGGAACGTTGACTTCCAGCGCGATATCCAGCCCGGCGACAGCTTTGAAGTTATGTACGAAGCCTTCGCCACCGACGGCGGTGATGTCGTCAGCGGCCGCAACACGATTGTCTATGCCAAGCTGACCCTCGGCGGGCGCGACATGCCGTTCTATCTCTACAACTCGCCCTCCGGCGACAGCGATTATTTCGACGGCAAAGGCCAGTCAGCCAAAAAATCGCTGATGAAAACGCCGATTGACGGGGCGCGTCTCAGCTCCGGCTTTGGCATGCGCCGCCATCCCATCCTCGGCTATAGCAAAATGCACAAGGGCATCGACTTCGCGGCGCCCCGCGG
>DDBY01000195.1:4168-4382 GCA_002334985.1 Micavibrio sp. UBA2020 | reverse complement strand
GCATAACCTCGTCCTCGCCATGGGCCCTGCGGGTTCGGGCAAGACCTACCTTGCCATTGCGGCAGCGGTAGAAGCCTTCACCAAAGGCAAGGTCGACCGCATCATTCTGTCGCGCCCCGCCGTCGAGGCTGGCGAGGCGCTCGGCTTCCTGCCCGGCGATCTGCGGGAAAAAATCCTCCCCTACCTCCGTCCGCTCTACGACGCGCTGCACGAC
>DDBY01000195.1:0-4119 GCA_002334985.1 Micavibrio sp. UBA2020 | reverse complement strand
CAGCCCCGCAGCGAAGGCCAAAAAGCGCTGATGGAGGCGATTAACACGCATAACCTCGTCCTCGCCATGGGGCCTGCGGGCTCGGGCAAGACTTACCTCGCCATCGCCGCGGCGGTGGAGGCCTTCACCAAGGGCAAGGTTGACCGGATTATCCTTTCGCGCCCCGCCGTCGAAGCGGGCGAGAAAATCGGCTACCTGCCCGGCGATTTGCAAGACAAGATGGCGCCGTACCTGCGCCCGCTTTACGACGCGCTCAACGACCGCATGGGCATCAAACGCCTGAAACAGCATCTGGACAGCGGGGAAATTGAAATCGCCCCCATCGGCTACATGCGCGGACGCACGCTCAACAACGCTTTCGTGGTCATCGACGAAGCGCAGAACTGCACCTATAGCCAGATTAAAATGATTGTCAGCCGCCTCGGTTGGGGCGCGACCATGGTGATTACGGGCGACCCGGACCAGTCCGACCTGCTCGACGGCATCTCCGGCCTCAAGGACATGTCGCAAAAACTCGCCAAAGTCGAAGGCATCGCCGTACAGCAGCTGCGCGACAAAGACATCGTACGCCATCCGCTGGTCGCGAAAATGCTGGAAGTCATCTAACGCTTTCGCCCGGCACTTTCCTCGTCTTCAGTTTCCTGAAGATTACTGCACACCTCGGTACTACGACGGCACCTTGAGAACTTGAAGCCCGGCCCTTAAAAGCCGGGCTTTTTTTCGCGCGCCGCGGCGGGTACAATAAAGGCCGCAAAAAAAGGATAAGCCCATGACCGAAGCCGCCCCCCAATTTCTGACGCCGCGCGCCAATGTGCGCCTTGCCTATCACCGTTTCGAGGGCGCATCGAAAACGCTGCCCGGGGTTATTTTCTGCGGCGGTTTTCGCTCCGACATGACGGGCACCAAGGCGACGTGTCTGGAGGCGCATTGCCGCGCGCATGAACAATCCTTTGTGCGTTTTGATTACACCGGCCACGGCCAGAGCAGCGGCAAGTTCGAAGACGGCACCATCGGCAGCTGGTTTCAGGATGCGCTGGATGTTTTCGACACCCTGAGCGAAGGGCCGCAAATCGTCGTCGGCTCTTCCATGGGCGGGTGGATTGCGATGTTGCTCGCCCGCGCACGCAAAAGCCGCATGGCGGGGCTGACGCTGCTCGCCCCTGCGCCGGATTTCACCGAAGATGTTTACATCCATGAATTCGGCGAGGAAGAGCGCCACCATCTGGCCAGCAAGGGCGTGATTTATATGCCGAGTGCCTATGGCGAGCCCTACCCGCTGACCGCGGCGCTGTTTGCCGACGGGCGCAACCATTTGCTGCTGAAAAACAAAATCGACATGCCCTTCCCCGTGCGCATGATACACGGCAAGCAGGACGCCGATGTGCCGTGGCGCAAGAGCGAGCATATCCAGCGCCAGCTGATTTGCCCCGACGCGCGCATTTTGTGGGTGGAGGACGGCGACCACCGCCTGTCGCGCGCCGAAGACATCACGCTGATTACCCGCACAGTGGACGAGCTGTCGCACCTCTACCGCATGGGCAAAACGGCGGAGGGGTAAGGGACTGATTTGAATGATGTATTTTTGCGCCGCTGGCAAGCCTTGCCATAAGCGCGTATAATCATTGCATCATGACAGAGCGCAAAAAAATCAGCCTGAATTTCAAACCGAACGCCGAAGCGGTGAAGGTCGAATACCTGCCGGGCGGCGGTTATGTATCAAAGCTCGACGGCAAATATCACGCGATTGGCAAACCCGCCATCCTGAGCGCAAACGGCGCGGAGCAATGGTACGAATACGGCCAGCGCCACCGCGTGGGCGGCCCCGCGATGTCAAGCCCCGATGGCCATGAAGAATACTGCGAGCGCGGCGTGACCCACCGCATCGGCGGCTATGCCCGCCGCTTTCCGAACGGCACCAAACACTGGGTACAAAACAACCAGTTGCACCGCGACGACGGCCCTGCTATCGAAGATGTCACAGGCGCGAATACCGCCTATTTCCTGCATGGCCGCACGCCCAGCGAAGACGAGATGAAAGATATTCTGGCGCGGCAGCAAGCCCGCGAGAAGCGCGAGCGAGAAGAACTCGCCGTGCCGAAAATGGGCAACATCCGCCGCCGCACCCCCGCAAGCCCCGCGTGAACAAACGTTTAATTGATAAGCAGCACGCAAAGAAAAAGCTGCGGCCAAAAATTACTTTGGCGCGCAGCTTCGGGCGTTCTTTGAATTTTTATCAGGGCGTACGCAGCGTTGCGCCTTTGACGAAAGCGCCGCGGCAAACAATCACTTCGACTTCTTTACCCTGCGGGTTTTTCGCAAGGAATTTGTCGCGATAGAGGTCGCCGTTGCCGCAGGCAAAAGATTCTTTGCCTTTATGCTCCACAGCCTGCCAACCTTGCGCTTCCAGCGCTTTTGCAGCGGTTTCGGCATCGGACAGCCCCAAAACGTTAAGCGCGGTCGCGCCAATCGCGGCGGCAGCAAAAACAGCAACAAGCGGGCCTGGGAGACGTTGAGACATCTTGAATATTCCTTTGCATTATAAAACGGGATACGGGAAAAAGACTTTGCAACCGGCGCGCACACACGGTCAAAGATAAAAAGGCCGCAGCTTTAAAAAGAAATCTAATTACGCTGGCGCAACACTTTATTGCACCGGATGATAATAAAATTCTATTTCGGCATGCGGCGGCGCACGGTAACGGGCTTGGCGATGCTGATGTCTTTTTGAAGCGTGGTCAGGGCCGCCGCGGCGGCTTCGGCGCGGGCATGTTCTGCGGCGGCGGCATTGGCGAAAATCTGGCGTATGGCGCCGGTTCTGCGTTTTTTATCCTGCGTATCGCTGGCGGCGCCGCCAATCGCGCCGATAACGTCTTCGGGCATGCGGCCAAGGTCGTCACGCACATCACGCCGTGCCCCCGCCTTGACCAGCGCGGCCACCGTTTTTTCGTCCGCGCGCGCGCAGGCGATATGCAGCGGGGTTTGCCCCTCCAGTTCTTCACGCCGGTTGATATCCGCGCCGCTGGCGGCCAGAAAGGCGACCATGGCGCTCTGCCCGTTCAGCGTTGCATGGTGAAGGGGGCGCCAGCCGTCATCCGCTTCGATATCCACTTCAGCCCCTGCGGCAATCAAGGCCTGCGCCACGGCGATATGCCCTGCGCCTGCGCTGGCGTAAAGCGGGGTGTCTTTGACCTGTTCGATGCCGGTGTCGATATGCTGCACGCTGTCCGCATCCGCACCGCGCGCCAGCAGTTTCTTCACCTTGCCCAGATGCCCGATTTCGGCGTAATGCAGCAGCGCGAAATCAGGGTCGTCTTTTTCGATTTGTGCCCAGCGCATGGCTTCTTTGCGCGCATCCATCGGTGTCATGGCTTTGCCCCCCGCCGCCGCACATCGGGCGCGCGCGGCACGGCCATGTCGCGCTGCAATTCCGCCGCCTGCGCCAAATCGCGCGCACGGTTTTGCGCGGCCAGCTGCACGGCATGTTCAGCCGCTGTTTTGCGCGCGCTGTCGTCGTCGAAGGCTTTTTGTATGGCGCTGCGCATTTCTTCTTTTTCGGCCGCGCTGCCGCCGTATTGTTCGCAAATCATTTCTTCCGCCCTGCGCCCGGCGTTATCACGCACGGCGCGGTCTGCGCCCAGCGCCAGCAGACGCTCCGCCGTCACCGCGCGGCCGAGGCGCGACGCTTTATGCAGCGGCGTGTGCCCGAAAATATCCTCGCGCACATGTAAATCCGCGCCCGCGCCCGCAAGAAATTCCACCACCAGCGGCCAGCCCGAAACAGCCGACTTCATCAGCGGCGTATAATTATCGTCGGACGGCTTATCCGGCAACGCCCCCGCAGCGAGAAGGCGCGCCACGGCTTGCAGCTTGCCCGCACCCGCCGCCGCGCAAAGCGGCGTTTCCATGATGGTATCGACGGTAATGTCAATTTGCACTTCGGCATTCGGGTCAACGCCCGCGGCCAGAAGCGCATCGATTTTTTCAAGGTTGCCAAGCGCCGCATATTCAACCAGCGCACGCGCAGGCGCGGTCTTTTCCCAGCCCCGCAGCTGCTCTTGCTGCTGCTGCGCTTTTTTGCGCGCGACTGCGGCATAAAGCCTTTTCATGCGCACCCCCGTC
>DDBY01000180.1 GCA_002334985.1 Micavibrio sp. UBA2020 | reverse complement strand
TTTATTCTAGCGGGCGGTCGGCCAGCCCTGCAACAGGCAATAAAGCGTGAGGCCATCCATCAAATTCTTGCGCGCATTGCCGCGGCGCAGGCGTCTGTCCAAATCCTGCTGGCGGCAGCTGGCGCCGAAAACCAGAATGTCGATAATCATCGCATGGCTGATTTTTTCGCGGTGGCATTGTTTTGTCCATTCGATATACCCATGCACCAGCCGCGCATGCGCCGCCCCCACATTGCCCGTGCCGCCCGCCCCCGGTATGCGCTGCCAGTCGGACGTCACATAGCCAAGGCCGCGCCCCATGGTTTCGAAGGCCATGGCAATTTGCAGCGCCGCGTCTTGCTGTGCAGGGCTCATGGCGTCCCACAGGCGCGCATCCACAATGCGCCGCCGCGTCACATCCGCGCCGCCCGCCGCGCCGCGCAAACGCACGGTTTCTGTGGGTGCCTGTATTTCCTGGCGCGCATGCACTGTTTTTTCAAGCCGCGCCGCGCCGGCATCCGGCGGCGATTTGCGCCGCGTGCGCGCCGGCCATTCAGGGCGCCAGTCGCGCCAGACGTCATCGCTGCCTATGTCGATATTCCCTGTATGGACGGGCTTTTTATCATCGCCGGATATCATGCGGTTTCTCCTTCGCTTGGGGCTTGGTCGTCGGGGCATCGCCGCGCGCGCAAGGCACGCACACGCTCGGTGGAGAGGCGCTGCACCTGCGTCCATTCGGCGATGTGGTTATCGGTTGTAATCATGCCGCGGGTATAAAGCGCCTCCAGCGCCGCCGCGATGCGCGCGGCATCCGCATCAATCAGCGCGGCCAAATCGTCGGCGTCCAGCCCCGCAAGGCTGCCGCGCGGGCGGTTGCGGCTGGCATGGTCGTAAAGCGCGAGCCAGAGCGCCAGCATCTCCCCGCGGTTCAGCCCCGCGCGCCGCGCCGTGGCCAGAAGCCGCGGGTCGAGCGATACGCCGTTTGGCATTCTGAACCACTCCACGTCCAAGGCTCCCTTCACTTGCGTCCCTCTTATCCGGCATGTGCCAGAGCTTGCGGCGCGGCGCTGTTTCAGGCCGCACCGGTTTGGCATACCGGACGAATCTTGTTGCGATTGATATTGCGATATGCGCAATTACATGTCCAGTGGAATTTCTAATTTCTCATTTATTTATAAAATACAGATATATTTTGTAATATTAACGCTGTTTATAAATTGCGCTTTTCACAAATAAATAAATGCGGTAGTCTCAATTCATGACCCGTTTACATGACAAGATTCGTGAAGCCCTTGAAAACAACCCGCAACTGACCCAGCGCGGGCTGGCGGCGCGGATGGGGCTCGACCCCGCCGCGGTGAACCGCATGCTTTACGGCCGCCGCGGCATCATGGCGGAGGAAATCCCGATTATCGAAGATTACCTCGGCCTGAAACTTACCCAGACGCCGCCGCCAGCCGCGCATAGCGCACCGCAAACAATGCCCGAAAACCTGCCGCCCCTGCCCGTGCGCAGCATGCAGGGCGATAGCGCACCCATCGACTGGGTCGCGCGCCACCCCGCGCAGGCGGGCATTCAGGCCGCCTTTGCCATCTATGCCGAAAATGAAAACATGGCGCCACGCTACCTGCGCGGTGAAACCGTTTATGTGCATCCGCACCGCCCGCCCGCCCCGCCGCAGGATGTGGTGTTGCTGGCACCATCGGGCGCGATGACATTATGCCGCCTGCTGGATAACACAGGCGATACGCTGCGTGTCGCCTTTTTCAACCCGCCGCGCGAAGAAACCCTGCCCCGCACCGGCTACGCCGCCATATATGCTGTCGTCGGCCGCGGCTGAAAAACATCGCCGCCCAAGACCGCACAAACAAAAACCCCGCAGCATTTGGCCGCGGGGTTTTTTGATTTTATCTGCGCCGCAAATTTTTTTATTTGCGCTGCAGCTTTTTTTATTTGCGCTGCGCGCGGGCCTTGCGGCGGGCTTCGGCAGCCGCTTTGCGCATGGGGTCCAGTTCTTCTTTTTTCGCAGGCGCAGGGGCGGGCGTATCCGCCTTTTCAGCGGCTTTGGGTGCCGCGTCTTTTTTGGCGCCGCTGTTGAATTCACCTGCTGCAGGTTTTTCGCCCAGCGCCGGCGCGCTTTGCGGTGCAGGGCGTACATCGGCGGTATAGCTGTCATCCAGCGGTTTATAGAACGGCTTGCGCGTTTTGGAATCGGCATTGTCGTTCGCCGCCGCACCTTCGCGCAGCTTATTGCGGCAAACGAGTGCCGTTGCAATGCCCGCCGGAATAGCCAGCGCAACAAGCGCTGCCGCGCCGTAAACAGCCGCAGCCGCACCAATGCCGACAGTCGCAGCGGCAGCCGTCAGCGTGCCCAACGTTGATGAAACCACGCCCGCAGGGATAATCGCCGCGCCCGCAGCCTGTGCCGCGGCAAGGCCGCCCACAACCGCGCCCGTGCCCGCGGCCGTAAAGCCGAGCCATTTACCCGTGCGCAATGCAGCGTTCTTCACCCGCGTGACAACACGGGCGAGGCGTTTTTTGAGCGTGCCGTTTTTCTGGTGGTCAACCCATTCCGCTTCGCGGTCACGGATGAAATTGCGCACCGGCATCGAGTTTGCGCCTTCTTTCCAGCTTTTCCAGCTGCGCAGGCCGAAATAACCCGTCGCGGCAATGGCGCCGACGGAAACCCAGGTCGTCATCACTGGCGTCAGCAGAAAAACAGCCGCCGCGCCCGCGCCGTATTTCGCCGCGGAAATCCAGCGGTCTTGCGACGATACACGCGCCTTGCGGTCGCTTTCGCTCGGGCGGACAGCACGGAAGGCGTTATAACCCGCCATGCCCGCAAGCCCCGCCACAGCCACCGGCAGATAGGCCAGTACAAAACCGATTTGCTGCGTAATCAGATATGTCGCGCCCGCAGATACACCCGTACCCGCGCCCGAAGACACCAGCTGCTTTTGCTGTTTGGTTGCAAAAATGCCTTTGGTCTTTTGCATGAAATACCAAAGTTTGCCGGGGGATTTACCTTCGTAGCTGACGGTCATCTGAATTGCCTTTTCTGTTATGCCTGCCGCATTGATGCGGCCGGAGGGCGGCGCGCGGCGAATCTTTTTCTCTTGTAAAATCAAGGCTCAGTATATTGCCATAATAGTCAAAGTCAAAGGGTTTTTACCCTAAAAATTCTGTTTATTTATAAACACTTACTGCCGCGGCGGGCGCGCGCGCAACTGGATGACTTTGAGCGGGACGATATCGCGCTGAAGCACACCCTGCGCCGCGATTTTTTCCTGCGCCGCCGCTGCTGCGGCCTGATGGCGCGCCTGAACGGCATTCATGAAACAAACAAAATCCCGCGGCTCCAGATTTTCACGCGCAAGGCTTTCGGCGGTTTCGCCTTTTTTGTTTTGCACGTCCATATCCGCGCCCGCCGCGACAAGGCGGCAGGCCGCCCAGCCATGGCCTGCGCGCGCGGCCTTCATCAGGGCGGTATCATCCATGTAATCGCGCGCGTTCATATCGGCGCCTTGGAGCAAAAGTTTTTCGGTCGCGCCGCTCAGCATCTTCGCGCAGGCGAACATCAGCGGCGTTTCGCCCGTGGCTGCCACGACGTCATGCCGCGCACCGTGATGCAGCAAAAGCGCCGCGTGTTCTTCAAACCCGTTTTCAAGCGCGTACAAAAGCGCGTTCTTGCCCGCGCCATCGGCGGCATCGATGCGGTTTTTAT
>DDBY01000119.1:430-6326 GCA_002334985.1 Micavibrio sp. UBA2020 | reverse complement strand
GCGCTCTCCACGCTGGTTTTCACAGCTGACGCCAGCGCGCAAAAAGCGACGGGCGGCATGACCCGCATCAAAGACATCGTCGATTTCGAAGGCGTGCGCGACAACATGCTCATCGGCTACGGCCTTGTCGTCGGTTTGAACGGCACGGGCGACAGCCTGAACAACTCCCCCTTCACCGAACAAAGCATCATCGGTATGCTTGACCGTCTCGGCGTCAACGTCCGCGATGAAAAGCTGAACACCAAAAACATCGCGGCCGTCATGGTCACGGCGACCCTGCCCCCCTTCACCAATCAGGGGACGCGCATTGATGTCAGCATCTCCGCGCTCGGCGATTCCAAAAGCCTGCAAGGCGGCACGCTGCTGGTCACCCCGCTTTTGTCTGCCGACGGACAGGTTTATGCTGTCGCGCAAGGCCCTGTTTCCATCGCCGGCTTCTCTGCCAAGGGCGATGCGGGCAGCGTCACGCAGAACATCCCCACCACCGGCCGCATTTCCGCCGGCGCGATTGTGGAGCGTGAAATCCCCTTCGCCCTCGAAGGTCAGGCCAGCACGCGCCTGTCGCTGCGCAACCCCGATTTCACCACGGCGCGCCGCATTGCCGCCGCCATCAACAGCCACCTGAAATTCCCCGCTGCCGTGGCGCAAAACCCGGCATCGGTCGAAGTCAAAGTACCGCCGGGCTATAACGCCGGCCTTGTCAACCTGCTGACCGACATCGAACAGCTGCGCATCGCCCCCGACCAGGTCGCCCGCGTTGTCATCGACGAGCGCTCCGGCGTTATCGTGATGGGCAAGGACGTGCGTATCTCTACCGTGGCGCTGGCGCAGGGCAACCTGACCATCCGCATCACCGAAACGCCGCAGGTATCGCAGCCCCAGCCCTTCTCCGAAGGCGGCGAGACCGTGGTTGTGCCGCGCACCGACATTCAGGTACTCGACGACGGCGAAGGCAAAAAACTGGCCGTCCTGCCCGAAGGCGTATCGCTGCAGGAACTGGTTACCAACCTGAATGCCCTGGGCGTCGGCCCGCGCGATATCATCACAATCCTGCAAGCCATCAAAGCCTCCGGCGCCATGCAGGCTGAAATCGAGGTGATGTAATGACAAGCGCATCCATCATGCCCCAGAGCAGCTATGACACCGCAATGGCAACCGCCAAGTACGGCAACACCACCGAAGCCAAACTGCCCAAGAACATCAATGAAATCCGCGAAGCTGCGACCGAATTCGAAGCGATGTTCCTGAGCGAGATGATGAACCACATGTTTTCGGGCGTCGAGGTTGACCCCATCTTCGGCGGCGGCAACGGCGAGCAAATGTACCGCGGCATGATGATACAGGAATACGGCAAGAACATCGCCCGCTCCCCGAACGGTCTCGGCCTTGCCGACCATATCCAGAAAGCCATGATAGACATCCAGCAAAAGCTGCAAGGAGAACAAGCATGAAAACATCTAATCAGCAAACCGCCCCCGCCGCCAAAACCGATGCCCTGCGCAGCGATGTGATGAACGTTCTTTCGGTGCTGGACGACTTCAGCACCCTGCTGCAACAGGAAACCGGCGCGCTGCGCAAAAACGATTTCGATACCGTCGAGGGCTTGCAGGCGCACAAGCGCGAACTGGCCAAACGTTATCACGATATGATTGTGCAACTGGCCGCAGAGCCGAAGGCGCTTTTGAACGTCGAGCCGGGCCTGCGCGACAAACTCGTCCTCGCCCGCACCGATTTCACCCGTCTTTTGCAAGAAAACCTGAGCGTTCTTGAAAACGTCAAGAAAAGCACGCAGCGTCTGGTGGATAAAATCCTCGATGCCGCGCGCCAGAGCGTAACGGACGAGCGTCACCACGCCTATGCCGCCAGCGGCAAGGCGCAAGCGGCCCGCTCCACCAGCCTGTCGCTCAGCCTCGACCAAAGCCTTTAAGATTTCTCATAACCCAAACCACCCCTTTCCCAACTGGTCTCCCGCCAGTCCCTACGGAGAAGTTTCCGCGCCGGATTTTCCCGAATTCACGCATCCGAAGCTTCTTCAAACAAGGTCGCTGCTTTCCCGGCAGCGACCTTTTTCTTAGCCCCTTTTTTCAAGCCCGCCGGAAAACTGGCACGCTTCCTGCAATGCTTTCTACGGATAAATGTATGAGGACACGCTCGTGACCGATATGAACAACATGCTGAACCTGACAACGACGAAACCGCAAGCTGCGGCGTCGCAACCGTCGCAAGGGCAAAAATCAACGACATTGTCAGACTTTGTCGGCATGCTCCTCGCGCCCGAGGGACAGGCGCAGGACGCGAACGCCCTGCAAAACATGCCGCAAAACCTCAAGGCACTGGCGGAAAAAATTGCCGCGACGCTCAACGGCGGCGCGAATGCAGAAGTAAATGCGGATATTGATGCCGCCGCAGATAACAGCGACATCCCCGCCGGTTTGACCAGCGACCTTTCCGCCATGCTGGTGAATATTTTGCAAAACACGGAGGGCACGCTGCCCGCCGAAGATATTTCTGCCGATGCTGCCGCCGTTGATGCCGCGTTGATGCCGCAAGGTATTGATATGCAGGCGTTGGCCGGCATGCTGAACGGCATGGAACCGGGCGCTGCGGCAAACACCAACCCATCCACAGACAGCAGCGAAGCCGCCGATGCGGAAACAATGCTGATGCAGCTGATGTCCGCACGCAAAGGCACGACAGCAGCAGACCCGCTGCAAAAAGCCGCCGCCGAAGATATGCCCGCCCCGGCGCCCGATGCAAAACAATCCAGCGCCAAACCGCTGCCGCAAGAACAAGCCCCGCAGCAGCCTGCCGCCGCGGCCGGCGCACAGGCGCAGCAAGGCGCGGCCAAAACCGACACCGCCCTGCAAGCCTTGCTTGCGGCCATGACACCCGAAAGCGGTAGCCTGAGCGCTGGCGGCCTTGGCAGTGGCACGGGCGGCGGTCTGGGACAAGGCGGGTTTGGCCAGCAAGGTTTTGCCTCCGGCGATATCGCCTTTGGCGGCATGACAGCCAGCGGCCAGACCAGCTTTACGCAGTATATGAACACGGGCGCAACAGCGCAGGCGTTGCCCAGCCAGACAAGCGAAATGATTGCCGTGCAAATCCAGCGCAACGCCGCCGCCAAGGTGGATACGTTCACGCTGCAGCTTGACCCCGCCGACCTCGGCCGTATGGACATTGAACTGAAATTCAACCACGACGGCAGTCTGAAGGCGCATCTGACGGTGGAGCGTCCGGAAACGCTGGCGCTTTTGCAAAAAGACGCCAGCCATCTGGAGCGCGTGCTGCAGCAATCCGGCCTGAATACCGATGGCCAGTCGCTGAGCTTTGACCTGCGCCAGCAAAGCAACGGACAGGAAAAACGCGGCCTGCAAACCGGCAGCGGCAGCTTTGACCGCGGCAGCATCACCGGCGCCGCAGAAACAAACGACAATGCAACCGACAGCAACATCGCCCGCGGCTATATCGGCCCGCGCGGCGTCGATATCAGAGTTTAAGGTTTAAGAAGGAGCCTCCGTCATGGAAGTCAATAGTTCTACCAGCACAAGCACCTCCAGCAGCACAAACGCATCGTCATCCCAGCTGAACGCGGATTTCGACGACTTCCTTTTGCTGCTGACCACGCAGCTGCAAAACCAGGACCCGCTCTCCCCCATGGACACCAACGAGTTCACAAACCAGCTCGTCCAGTTCTCGCAGGTCGAACAGCAGATTAAAACCAACAGCAGCCTCGACAACCTGCTCGCCATGCAAACGCTGAACATGACGGCGCTGGGCGTCAGCTTCATCGGTAAATATGTCGAGGTTGACGGTGACACCTTCACTGCCGACGGCACCAACAGCACAACGCTGTCCTACGTCCTGCCCGATACGGCAGCAAGCGGCACGCTGACGATTAAAAACGCCGATGGCGACGTGGTTTATTCAACTGACATCGAAAAAACCGCCGGCCGTCACGACTTCACATGGGACGGGCTCGACAGCGACGGCAACCTTGCCCCCGCAGGCGAATATACCGTCACCGTCACCGCGCTTGATGCGGAAAGCCAATCGCTGAGCGTTTCGACATCCGTACCCGGTTACGTTACCGGACTTGAGTCAGACGACAGCGGCGAGTTGATGCTTGTCATCGACGGCAAAAAAGTTTCGCTGACGGGCGTGCGCAAAATTGCACTGTCATCGAACGGATAACGCCGCATCTGGCACAGTGATTGCAAGTTAAAAACGCAAAGGGACTTTTCGGGACTAGAGAGACAAACCGCCGGAAAAAATTTCACAGTACAAACACAGAAGTGAAATGCAAACGGCAGACAAAAACAAACGGAACGCTTTATCAAAGGAGACTAATATGAGTGTATTCGGTTCTATGTTCACCGCCACTTCCGGCCTTGCCGCGCAGAGCCAGTCGCTCGGCATGATTTCCAACAACATCGCCAACGTCAGCACCGTCGGTTATAAACGCAATGACGCGTCTTTCCAAAGTCTCGTCACCACGGAAAACATGACCACGCTCTACAGCCCCGGCGCGGTAAAAGCGGTCACCAACCAGCGCATCAGCCTGCAAGGCGCGATACAGCAAAGCCAGTCTGCGACAGACCTTTCCATCACCGGCAACGGCATGTTTGTCGTGCGCACCGACGGCGGCACGGAACCGCTGTTTACCCGCGCAGGTTCTTTCAAAGAGAACGTCGATGGTCTTTTGCAAAACACGTCGGGCTACATCCTGCAAGGCTGGCCGCTCGACCAGAACGGACAAATCATCGGCAGCGCCGGCAACGTCAACAGCCTCGTGCCCGTCGATGTCGCCTTCAGCGGCGGTATCAGCGAAGTCACCACGGCGGCTTCTTTCTCCGCCGCACTGAACGCCAACCAGCCTGTCAGCAGCGCAACGGCAGACTTCACGCGCACCATGACTGTCTATGACAGCCTCGGCAACGCGCAGAACGTCAACATCAACTTCAAAAAACTGCAATCGACCAACGGCAGCACCATCGGCACCGTGGACCTTGGCGCACAGTCCGCCAACTTCTCGCCGGGCACTGACACGTTCGACGTCAACGGCACGACCGTAACGCTGGATGGCAACGTCAACAAACTGCTGACCGACCTGAACGCGATTGCCAACGTTTCCGCCTATCTGGATGCCGACGGCCGCCTGAACATCGAAGACACCTCCGGCGGTAACCTGACGATTGCCGATGGCGCAGGCACCCCGCTTGCGAACGGCACGCTGGGCATCGCTGCGGGCACATTTAACGCAACGGCCGCCCCCGCCACTCTGGCAGGCGCTGCGACCGTCGCCACGCCGAACGCCAATGGCTGGTGGCAGGTTGAATTCACCACCAGCAGCGGCACCGTCGAAACCGGCGCCATCAACTTCAACACCGATGGCAGCCTGAACGCGGCCGAAGACGTCAACGGGCAAATCAACATCGCCCTTGGCTGGACGCCGCCGGGTGCAGACCCGCTGGCCATCGACCTCGACCTTGCCGGCCTGCGCCAGCAGTCCAGCGACTACACGGTCATCTCCACCTCGCAAAACGGCTCCCCGCTCGGCTTTAAAACCGGCGTGACGGTTGGCAGCGACGGCATGGTGACCGCGCAGTTCAGCAACGGCCTGTCGCGTCAGGTTTACCAGCTGGCCGTGGCAACCTTCCCCAACATGAACGGCCTGTCGGAGTTGAACGGTAACGTTTACCGCGAATCCGATACCTCGGGCACGTTCAACCTGCTGACCGGCGGTGCCGGCGGTGCGGGGCTTATCAACGGCGGCGCGCTTGAGGGCTCCAACGTTGATCTGGCTGACGAATTTTCCAAAATGATTGTCACCCAGCGCGCCTACTCCGCCAATACCAAGGTCATTACGACCGCAGACCAGATGACGGCGGAACTGCTG
>DDBY01000119.1:0-141 GCA_002334985.1 Micavibrio sp. UBA2020 | reverse complement strand
CCTTGAGCGGCGGGGGCAGTAGCCCCCGCCACCCCAAAGCCACCCGGCAGCCGGGGCAGAAGCCACGGCCGCCACCCTTAAACAGCTGAAAAGCCTGTAAATTTTTTAAAAGGAGGATGCAAAAAAAGAAAAAACGTAAAC
>DDBY01000051.1 GCA_002334985.1 Micavibrio sp. UBA2020 | reverse complement strand
TATTCAGCCAAACATTATGTTGAACTGGCCGCCCGATACCTGTAATTTGGCGTCATGAACAAACCCGCCATCGATTATTTCAATGACCGCGCAGATGAACTGGCGCGGCAGTACAACGCCCTTGATAGGGCGAAGGTGCATGCCGACCTGCTGTCTATGCTGCCGGAGGGGCAGGCGCTTAAGGTTTTGGATATCGGCGCAGGTAGCGGCGCGGACGCCGCTATGTTCGCAGACCGCGGTCACACGGTTCTTGCCTGCGAGCCGGCAGAGGCTCTGCGAAAAAACGGCGAAGAAACATTTAAAAACAAAAATATAAAATGGTCTTCTGATGTTTTGCCTGAAATGAGTGCAGCGTCTGACGCCGCCGCGCCTTTTGATGTGATTACAAGTGTTGGCGTTCTTCAATATGTGCCTGAAGAAAACCGTGCATCTTCTTTATCTAAAATGTTTTCTATGGCGGCTAGGGGTGGGTTTCTCGAGGTGCAATACCCGACGCCGGCATCGCGTGAGCATCAATTTACCATTAAACATAATGAAATAGAAAAGGCTGTTGAAGCATTCAATCAGGCGGCCGCACCAAATGACGGAATAGACATCGTTATGGACAAGCTGGTGCCTGATTTCTCTGGCCGCAAGGCACTCGATGGCAGCGACCTGTCTTTCCGCACGGTCATTCTCAAGCGCCGCCCGTGACGGTTTCCCCCGTGTGCAGGGCGCTGAATTTTTTTTATTTTTCATGTAAAACCGCATCAATCCTGCTTGCCCAAACGGGCGGTTTCGGCCACACTGTCTAACGCAGCTATCAAGCTGATTCACAAAACAAATATCCGCACATTCTGTTTGCGCGATTTTTTTAGACTGGGGTTTCTGTCTCATGCGTTTTGGCCGTATTGTTCTTCCCGTTGTGGCTCTGATGTTCCTTGCTGGTTGCGCGGCGCGCGATGATGGCAAGATGGACGCGTGGGAGTGGATGAACGGTCGCCCGTCCAATACGGAAAAAAAGCTGGGCACGATGCCGACGGGCTATACCGGCCATAACAAAAACCGCCCCGTGCTGAAGCCGGTGTTTCAAGAACCCGCCTGGAACCAGATTGAAGATTACCAGCTGCCCGAAGGCGAAGGCGCGGTTGTTGCGACCGACCCCGTGAGCGTCTATCCGGTGGATGGCGCGTCTGATGCGACCTTGATGTCGATGGATGATTACGGCCAGCTGGTACAGCAGATTTACTTCCTGCACGGCTCTTCGCACCTGACATCGGGCGAGAAGAAAACCCTGCACACCCTTGCGCAAGGTATCAGCCAGAATGCGACAGCTTCGGTTGCCGTGACGGTTGTCGGTCATGCCAGCAAGCGCGTGGACGGAATTGCCGACCCGCTGCGCCGCAAAATGATTAACTTTGAAATGGCGCAAAAACGCGCCAATGCCGTCACGCAGGAGCTGAACCGCGCCGGCCTGAACCCGGCATGGGTGCAGGCAGTATCGAAGGGCGACGAGGAGCCGAACGTCTCCGCCGGCCCGCGTACGCAGGAAGCCGCTGACCGCCGTGTCGATCTCTATGTGAACGGCGCGCAGTATTAAGCAGCAAGGGGGCCGTTGGCCCCCTTTGCGCAGACAGAATTAATAAACGGCGCCCGCGAGCGGATGCGTCCTTGCGCGGGCAGGGTGTAGATAAAACAGAAAAGAGGCTGTGGATGGCCACGCCACTCCGTATCGGTATTGCAGGCCTGGGCAACGTCGGCGCCAGCGTGTTTCGCCTTATCAAGGCGAATTCGGATATTCTTTCGGCGCGGGCGGGGCGCGATATTGTTGTGACCGCCGTATCGGCGCGCGATAAAAACCGCAACCGCGGGCTCGACCTCTCCGGCGTCAGCTGGCACGACGATGCGCGCGCACTTGCCGCAGACCCGAATGTCGATGTGGTGGTCGAGCTGATGGGCGGCGCCGAAGGCGCGGCGTTTGATTTGGTCACCGGCGCGCTCAAAGCGGGCAAGAACGTCGTGACCGCGAACAAGGCGCTGCTGGCCAGCCGCGGCGGCGAAGTGCTGGCGTATATGGGCGATGGCAAAGGCGCGATTGCTTTTGAAGCGGCCGTTGCGGGCGGCATCCCTGTTATCAAGGGGCTGCGCGAAGGTCTTGCGGCAAACCGCATTCATGCCATCTACGGCATCTTGAACGGCACCTGCAATTTCATCCTTTCGACCATGACGGAAAGCGGCCGCGATTTCGATGACGTGCTGGCCGAAGCGCAGCAGCGCGGTTATGCCGAAGCTGACCCGTCTTTTGACGTTGATGGTGTCGATGCGGGGCATAAGCTTTCTATCCTGTCGGGTCTGGCCTTCGGCTGCGTGCCGGATGTGAAGAATATCGAGCTCAAGGGTATCCGCGGCGTCAGCGCGCTTGATATCGCCTTCGCGGCGGAGCTTGGCTACCGCATCAAGCTGCTCGGCATCGCGCGTAAAACCGCGCGCGGCATCGAACAGTCGGTGGAGCCGTGCCTTGTACCGCAGGCAAGTCCGATTGCGGCTGTCGGCGGCCCGCTCAATGCGGTTTATGTCGATGGCGATTTCGTCGGCAAAGTTTTGTTGATGGGCGCGGGCGCGGGCGGCGATGCAACGGCCAGCGCCGTTGTGGCTGACATCGTGGATATCGCGCGCGGTCAGGCCTTGCCGCTGATGGGCGTGGCGAATGATAAAGTCGGCGCGCTTGAGCCTGCGGATATTCGCGCGCGCGAAGGCTCTTTCTACCTGCGCTTCAAGGTTCTGGACGTGCCGGGTGTGGTTGCCGACATCTCCGCCATTTTGCGCGACGACAAGGTTTCGCTGGAATCCGTTTTGCAGCGCGGCCGCGACCCCGGCCAGCCGGTGCAGCTTATCATGACAACGCATGAAACGCGCGAAGCCGATATGCGCCATGCGGTTGATAAAATCTCGGCATTGAAATCGGTAATGGAAACCCCGCACATGATGCGGATTGAAGAGTTCAAAGGTTAAAGGCTTATCGCAGTCGCGGTTGCGCGAAGCGCAGAGCCGTCGCGGTAATATAAAAAACGCCGTATCCGAGCAGCGGCTTTTTTGGTGAGAAAAGGAATTAAAAACATGACCTCCGCCTTGTTGAAATCCGGCACCGGTTTTGAAGGAGATTTTTCCATGACCGCGCATACGCGCCCCGAAGAACGTCTGACGATGGACCGCAACCTTGCGATGGAACTGGTGCGCGTGACCGAAGCCGCCGCGCTGTCCGCATCGCTGCTGATGGGTCGCGGCGATGAAAAAGCCGCCGACCAGGCCGCAGTCGATGCGATGCGCAACGCGCTCAACGCCCTGCACATCGACGGCACCGTCGTGATTGGGGAGGGGGAACGCGACGAAGCCCCGATGCTTTATATCGGTGAAAAAGTCGGTGCGGGCGATGGCCCTGCGCTTGATATCGCGCTCGACCCGCTGGAGGGGACGACGATTACCGCGAAGGGCGGGCCGAACGCGCTTGCCGTTGTGGCCATGGCAGAAAAGGGCGGGTTCCTGAACGCCCCGGACGTTTACATGGATAAAATCGCGGTGGGCGGCGGCCTTCCGGATGATGTAGTTGATTTGGACGCAACGCCCGCAGAAAACCTGCGCGCGCTTGCGGCGGCAAAAGGTGTAGAGGTTTCCGACCTTGTCGCCTGCATCCTCGACCGTCCGCGTCATGCGGAACTGATTGCCCGCGTGCGTGAAGCGGGTGCGCGCATTATGCTGATTTCCGACGGTGACGTTTCCGGCGTAATTGCAACGGCGGAGCCGGGCAGCGGCGTTGATATTTACATGGGCAGCGGCGGCGCGCCCGAAGGCGTTCTGGCGGCCGCAGCTCTGCGCTGCGTTGGCGGTTTTATGCAAGGCCGTTTGCTGTTCCGCAACGATGATGAAAAAGCGCGTGCGGCACGCTGGGGCGTTAAAGACCTTACGCGCAAATACGCCATGACCGACCTTGCCAAGGGCGATGTGATGTTTGCGGCAACCGGCGTGACCGACGGCGCCATGCTGAAAGGCGTGCGCCGTTTTGCGGGCGGCGCGCATACGCATTCGGTTGTCATGCGCTCCAAAACCGGTACGCTGCGCCGTATCGAGGC
>DDBY01000057.1:2312-2684 GCA_002334985.1 Micavibrio sp. UBA2020 | reverse complement strand
GATCTCGGGCGCTTGCGGGGCGGCCAGCGGCGTTTCAATCGGCACGGCGCCGATAACTTCCGCCCAGCTGAGCGGCGCGCCCAGTTTGGCGCCAGCCTTGGCCGTATCGGCGGCGGGCGCGGCGGCAGCGGCGGCCTGCTCCTGCGTCGCCTCCGGTCCCAGAACGTCCGCCCAGGAAACGGGTTTCTTCTCGGTCACGGGCGGGTCGCGGCGCATCGGCATCGCGGGCACGTCGTCGTCGCTTGCGCCAATCACCTGCATCCAGTTGAGCGGGCCGGTTTGCGTTTGCGCGGCGACTTTCTGCGCGGCGACACGCTCGCCTTCCGGGTCGGGCTCGACCATCGGCGGCAGCTCGTCCATATCGCGCTTCAC
>DDBY01000057.1:0-1951 GCA_002334985.1 Micavibrio sp. UBA2020 | reverse complement strand
TCCCATTTCGGATTGCGCAGACGGCGCAGGATGCCATCGACAAGGCGCAGGTTTTCAAGCGCCTCTTCCGCCGGCGGCGGAATGGGCAGGAAACGGTGCACGCGCATCGCCTTGGCATGGCCGATGTCGGAGTTGTAAACCTGAATCTCGTTCACGTTCTTGCCGAACGCGCAAACGGCGCGCCCCTCGGTAAAGCCGCGCAGGCCGTCGTAGGAGGCACGCGCGCGGTTCTGGATGCTGGCGTTGGACGAGTCCATATAGCTGTTGCCGGCGTTGCCCTGCGGGCCGCCACGCTGGAAGCCCGACACCTCGGTCACGAGCGTGGTACCGACGGTCTTCTCAAAGAAGTCTTTGGTCTGGGTCGGATCTTCGAGCTTACCGAACAGTTTGATGTTACAGTTCGCCGTGATGGAGCGCGCTTCTTCTTTCACGCGTTTTTCCAGCGCGGGCAAATCCTGACCGGCAAAGACAAGCGAGAAGCCGAGCGAGCGGGCCTGCGCCGCCATAACCGCCATACCCTGGGAGGTATAGTAGCCGACCTCGTCAAAGATGGCGATGAAGGGCGTGGCGGAGTTGGTCGGTTTGTTTTCAATCGCGGTTTCTGTCGAACCTTCGACCGAGTTACCAAGGGTCGCACCCATCATCCCCTTGAGCGTCGAGGCGATGATTTTACCAAGGTTGGCCGTTTCATCGCTGGATTTTTCCAGCGCGGGAATAAGCACGACGAGAATGCGGCGCTGAAGCACCACGTCCATCATATCGACGTCGGCGGCCTGCGTATCGAAGATGAAGCCGTAGTCGTCGCCCAGCGACTGCATGGAGCGGGTGAACTGCATCGACAGATAACCGTGCTGCTGGCGCGGCACGGATGTATCGACCTGACCGGAGTCCGGCCCCATCGGTTTTTCATCGCCGTTGTCGTCAAATACGTTATCGACGTAGCCCGGAAGCTCGTTCAGATAAGCCTTCACCGGCGCGCGGATATGTTCGGGCACGGTCGCATCGCGCGAAAGTTTGATAACCGCCTTGAATGTCAGGAACTGGCGGATGACGCCGATGGAAAGCGGAATGTTCTGCGTTTCACGCTTGAACACAAGGCACGGCATAAGGGCGGAGACGAGCGCGACCGCACGTTCTTTCCACATCGCGTTATCGCCTTCGGAATCCGGCATCAGGCTCACCAGCATGTTGGTGAGATAGGATGCGGAGCCCGACGAGAACGGGTTCAACGTGTTCGACGGCACGCGCGCGCCCATAGCGGCGTTACCCGTCATGTAGTTCATGATAAGCAAATCGTCGTCGCGGCCAAAACGGCGCGCCATGGCCGACAGCGTTGACCACAAATCCGTATCCGCTTTACCGTCGATGTAGATGAAGCCCGACGACCAGCAAAACGCGTTGCAGGCATAGGACTTCAGGCCGAAGGTTTTACCCGAACCCGTCGTACCCAGATAAAGACAGTGCGTACGCGCGTCCGAGTTGGTGAACCAGATTTCTTCGCCCGTTTCCTTGTCGTTACCGACATAAAGAATACCGTCGGCCATGCCTTTGCTGCCGTCGGGGCGTACGTTGTTGGGGTCTTTGCGCTGGGCGCTTTTGGGCAGCTTGAACGGCAGCTGAACGGGGCGGGTCATCAGCCACCAGAAATAAAACAGGCCCAGCAGCAATACCAAGTCGCTCAACATCGCCACCGTCGTATCGACGAAAATGGCCACGCAGGCCATGCCATAGACCATCAGCGCGGTGAACGGGTCCTTGGCGTTGTCGGCCATGCGCACACTCCAGGGACGGGCATCCCTGAGAATCTGTTCATGTTTAAACTCGTATTTGGACTTAATTGCCACGCTCTGCCGCGCTCCCTTGCCCGTTCGTCCCTGTTAAAGCGATTACCTGAAGAATTCATCCGCCGCGGCGGGTGCAGATCGGAAGAGGACACGCCTGAACTCCACTC
>DDBY01000205.1 GCA_002334985.1 Micavibrio sp. UBA2020 | reverse complement strand
GATGGCGCAGACCTTTTGAAATGGATACGCGCGCGCCAGCCCGCCGAACGCCCGGAAATTCTGGCGCAGCTGGAACCGCACACGGGCAAGCTGCCATCGATGTTTTTCATGACATTTGCCCGCTGGGCGGCAGAGGAAGACAACGTCGATAAAGCCGTATTCTGGCATTTCTTCGCCCGCTATCGCCTGCGCTATGACGCGCTGCGTTGCGGCGCGCCGGATTCGGTCGAAAACATGGACGGGCTTTTGTCGCTGATACCGGAGGGGCAAATCACCCCCACCATTGCACGAAAAAGCAAAACATTGCTGGCGGAGAACCTGCAAGAAGTGCTGGATTTCGATGCAAAATATCCTGCAGAAAATAGCCCCAAGGATATTTGCGACCTGATTTTTAAAATCGAGGGGGCAAAATTCCTGCTGGTTGCGCCGCGCCACTGGAATGTCATTCGCCACGACCTGCGCCGCATTACCGAGCAGGGAATTCAGCAGATTAACGAAACCACAGGCACGCCAAAAACACCCGCGCCCCAGCAAGAGCCTGCGCCGGTGCCGGACAGCCACACGGAAACCGATAAACCAGAATGACGCCGGATATTCTTTTGCCCCGTCTGCTTCAGGCGTTTTTAACGTTGCTGATACTGTCGTTTCTGGTCTATACACTCATCGGCCTGATGCCGGGCGACCCGGTTGATTTGATGATTGCGGGCAACCCGAACATGACGGCGGAGGACGCGGCGCGGCTGCGCGAAATACACGGCCTCGACCGTCCGTTGCTTTTGCGCTATGGCAGCTGGCTGGCCGCCGCCGCCGCGGGCGACCTTGGCTACAGCCGCCTCTATGGCCTGCCGGTTCTGGAAGTTATCGGCCCGCGCGTCATAAACACCGTTTTGCTGATGGGGATTTCGCTGCTGCTCACGGTCGCCGTAGCCGTACCGCTGGGCGTTTTTGCCGCTTGCCGCAAGAACCGCGCCGCGGACCGCATTATCGGCTTTTTTTGTCTTGCCGGTATTTCGCTGCCCGCGTTCTGGCTGGGGCTTTTGCTGATGGCGCTGTTTTCGGTCAAGCTCGGCTGGCTGCCCGCAGGCGCAGCCCTTGAAAGCGCCGATGTCAAAATCCGCGCGCTGTCGATGGTAATGCCTGTTATGACCCTGACGCTGGCGGGCATGGCCATTTACATCCGCCACCTGAGAAGCGCCATGATTGACGCCCTGCGCGCCGACCACATCCGCACCGCCCGCGCGAAGGGGTGCAGCGAACCGCGCGTCGTCTGGAACCATGCTTTTCGCGCCGCCCTGCCGCCGCTGGTCACGATTTTCATGCTCGACCTTGGCACGCTGGTCGGCGGCGCCATGACGGTTGAGACGGTTTTTGCCTGGCCGGGGATGGGCAAGCTGATGTTCGATGCCGTCATGGGCAATGATTATAACCTCGCACTTTGCGGCTTTCTGGTGCTGGCGGCCTGCGTTTTGGCCGCAAACATGCTGGCCGATATTCTTTATACGGTTCTGGATGCCCGCGTCGCGGCAGGGGGCAAGGCATGAAACTGCGCCGCTTTTTGCCGCTGGGGATTATTTTTTTTCTGACGCTGCTTTGTTTCTGCGCGCCGCTGATTGAATCCGCGCGCGGTATCGATAGCAATATGGCGGACCTTGGCAGCCGCTTCCTGCCCCCCTCTGCCACCTATTGGCTCGGCACGGACGAGCTGGGACGCGATGTTTTCCTGCGGCTTTTATACGGCGGGCAGGTATCGCTGGGCGTTGCTTTTCTGGCCGCGCTGGCCGCGGGCAGTCTCGGCACACTCATCGGTATGACGGCGGGATATGCCGGCGGCAAAACCGATGCCGTGCTGATGCGCCTGACAGACCTTCTTATCGCACTGCCGGCTTTGCCGCTTTTGATTATTCTGGCTGCGCTTGACCTTGAAAAACTCGGCGTTTCGGCGGATATGGCGCAGGCGAAGTATGTCAGCCTTTATAAAATCGCGCTTTTAATCGCGCTTCTCAGCTGGACGACGCTGGCGCGGCTGGCGCGGGCGCGCACGCTGGTTCTGCGGCAATCCGATTTTGTGCGCGCGGCGCGGGCGCTGGGTGTAGGCCATGGCCGTATTTTGCTGCGTCATATCCTGCCGAATATCATGAACACCGTCAGTGTCGCGGTCACGCTGGCCGTGGGCGGGATTATTCTCATGGAATCTGTGCTGAGTTTCCTCGGCCTTGGCATCCAGCCGCCGCTGCCCAGCTGGGGCAATATGCTGACACATGCCGAAGACCAGATGTGGGAAAATGCGCAGCTGATGGTTTATCCGGGCATGCTGATTTTTATTTCCGTACTATGCTTTAACTTCACGGGCGATGCGCTGCAAGACAGGCTCGACCCGCGCAATCTTGAGCGTAAATAACGCCCGCGCCCTTGACTTCACCGCCGCGCAGGCCATCTTCCTTCACAAACCTTTCAAAAGAGAGCCCCCATGACCAAGACACTCGCCTATGCCGCGCAAAGCGCAACCACCCCCCTTGCCCCTTTTACGTTTGAACGCCGCGCGCCGCGCGCAAACGATGTTGCCATCGATATTTTGTACTGCGGCGTCTGCCATTCCGATTTGCACCAGATTCGCAACGACTGGCAAAATTCCATCTACCCCATGGTGCCCGGCCATGAAATCATCGGCCGCGTGGTCGCTGTCGGCGATGCCGTAGGTAAATTCAAAGCGGGCGACCTTGTCGGCGTCGGCTGCATGGTCGATTCCTGCCAAACCTGCCCAAGCTGCCAAGACGACCTTGAGCAATTCTGCGAACAGGGCATGACACAGACCTATAACGGCTATGAACGCGACGGCAAAACGATTGCACAGGGCGGCTATTCGTCACATATCGTCGTGCGCGAGGAATTCGTGCTGCGCGTACCGGAAACGCTTTCGGCCGCTGCGGCCGCGCCGCTGCTGTGCGCAGGCATTACAACCTATTCCCCGCTGCGCCACTGGGGCGTGAAGGCAGGGCAGAAGGTCGGCATCGTTGGCCTTGGCGGCCTCGGCCACATGGGCGTCAAGTTCGCCCGCGCCTTTGGTGCGCATACGGTTGTTTTCACCACATCCCCGAATAAAAAGGACGATGCCTTGCGCCTTGGCGCGCACGAGGTCGTGGTATCCAAAAACGCCGATGAAATGGCCGCACATGCCGGCAGTTTCGATTTCATTCTGGATACCGTCGCGGCATCGCATAACCTTGATGCTTTTGTGAACCTGCTGAAGCGTGACGGCACGCTGACGCTGGTCGGCGCACCCGACCACCCGCACCCTTCGCCCACCGTTTTCGGGCTTATCATGGGGCGCAAGAGCATTGCAGGCTCGCTTATCGGCGGGATTGCGGAGACGCAGGAAATGCTCGATTTCTGCGCCCAGCACGGCATCACGTCGGATGTGGAGGTAATTGCGATGAACGACATCAACGCGGCCTATGAGCGTATGCTGAAAGGCGACGTCAAATACCGTTTTGTCATCGACATGAAAACGCTGGCGGCTTAAAACCCCAGCGCGCAAAAAAACGCCGGTGCAGAACACCGGCGTTTTTTATTTGGCAAGGCCAAGCCCTCAGCTGCGGCAACCGCAACCGCCGCAACCGCCCGTAGGCAGGTCGCAGCCCATGGGCTCATCCTCGTCACATTCTTCGTCGGTATAGGCATCGGCGTCAATCGTCATGACGTCGTGCTTTTTTTCGGCCATTTGCGCGGCAAGGAGATTTTTTTCCTCAGCCGATTTTTCACCGTCCAGAAAGTCTTTCATGAAAGGGGTTGTCATGCTGCCAGTTGCTCCTCTGCTTTTGCGTAGTCGAGTTTCAAATCGCGCGCGACTTCGGCGTGGGTGATTTTGCCTTTACAAACGGTCAGGCCGTTGCGCAGGTGCTTGTTGTCGCCCAGTGCCTTGACCCAGCCCTTGTTCGCCAGTTCAAGCCCGTAGGGCAGAACCGCGTTGTTGAGCGCATAGGCAGACGTGCGCGGCACCGCGCCCGGCATGTTCGCCACGCAATAATGCACGATGCCTTCGACTTCGTAGGTCGGGTTGTCGTGCGTCGTCGCCTTGGACGTTTCGGCGCAGCCGCCCTGGTCAATCGCGATATCCACGATAACCGATTTCGGGCGCATTTTCTTGAGCAATTCGCGCGTAATCAGCTTCGGTGCGAGCGCGCCCGGGATAAGAACCGCCCCCACGACAAGGTCAGCCTGCGATACATATTCCTCGACGCTGTCCTGCGTGGAGTAGATGATATTCGCGCGGTTGCCGAAAAGGTCTTCGAGCTGACGGATACGGTCGAGCGATTTTTCGATGATGGTCACGCGCGCTTCCATACCCACGGCCATTTTTGCCGCATGCGTACCGGCAACGCCGCCGCCCAGAACGACGACTTCGGCCGCTTTCACACCCGGCACGCCGCCAATCAGGATACCGCTGCCGCCCATGGCCGCATGCAGGTGATAGGCACCGACATGCACACCCATGCGCCCTGCAACCTCGCTCATCGGGGCGAGGAGCGGCAGACCGCCACGCTCAGACGTCACGGTTTCATAGGCGATAGCGATACAGCCGCTGTCGATGAGACCTTTTGCCTGCACGGGGTCGGCAGCAAGATGCAAATAGGTGAAAAGAATCTGGTCTTTGCGCAGCATCGCGGTTTCGGCAGGCTGCGGCTCTTTCACTTTCACAATCATATCGGCCGCATCGAAAACTTCTTTGGCCGTTTTTACAATTTTCGCACCGGCGCGGACGTAATCGTCATCCGATGCCTGAATGCCGGCGCCTGCATTTGTTTCGACGATAACCTGATGGCCGTTGCGCACATATTCGCGTACGGATGTGGGTGTCAGACCGACGCGGAATTCCTTGGTCTTGATTTCCTTGGGGCAGCCGATGAGCATTGCATTTCTCCTTGGGGGCTTGATACTCTCGGAGCGGCCGCGCTTTGCGCGCATTTGTGCTTGGGCGGCGACTCGTTTATTGTTGGCCTACTATACTTGAGGCCGAAGCCAATTCAAGAGAGGGCATATGTTAAACGCTTTGCTGAGAAAACTGACCGGAAAATCCAAGCCGAAAACGCGCTCCGAAGCGACCATCGCCCATGAAAACAAGTATGTGGCGCCGAACTACCACCCGCTGCCCGTCGTGCTGCACCGCGGCGAAGGTTTGTACCTGTGGGACCAGGAAGGCAAAAAATATCTGGATATGATGAGCGCCTATAGCGCCGTCAGCTGCGGCCATGCACACCCGCGCATCGTCGCACGCCTGCGCGACCAGGCGGGGCAACTGGCCGTTTGCTCGCGCGCCTACCACAGCGACATGCTCGCCCCCTTCGCTGAAAAACTGGCACAGCTGACAGGGCTCGATATGATGCTGCCGATGAACACGGGGGCGGAAGCCGTAGAAACCGCCGTCAAGGCCGCGCGTCTTTGGGGCTATACCGTCAAGGGCATTCCGGAGAATGCGGCGGAAATTATCGTGGCCGAAGGAAATTTTCACGGCCGCACCACAACGGTTATCAGCTTTTCGACCGAAGCGGATTACCGCAAGAATTTCGGCCCCTTCACGCCCGGTTTTCGCGCCGTGCCCTTTGGCGATTTGAAAGCTATCGAGGCGAGCATCACGCCGAACACCGCTGCCGTTTTGCTGGAGCCCATTCAGGGCGAGGCTGGCATTAAAACACCACCCGCGGGTTTCCTGCGCGAGCTGCGCGCACTTTGCGACAAACATAATGTTTTGCTGGTGCTGGACGAAGTGCAAAGCGGGCTTGGCCGTACCGGCAAGATGTTCGCCTATCAGCACGAAGATATCCTGCCGGATTTGCTTATTCTTGGCAAAGCGCTGGGCGGCGGTTTGCTGCCGGTCTCCGCCGTCGTCGGCAAGCGTGCGATTATCAACCTGTTTAAACCGGGCAGCCATGGTTCGACCTTTGGCGGCAATCCGCTGGCCGCAGCGGTCGGCCTTGAATCCCTTTCCGTGCTTGAAGAAGAAGGCATGGTAAAGAACAGTGCGGATTTGGGCGATTACATGATGCAGCAGCTGCGCGGTATCAATAGCCCGCTTATCCGCGAAGTGCGTGGCAAGGGGCTTTGGATTGGTGTCGATTTCGACCCCGCGAAAATCCCCGCCCGCAAAATCTGCGAAAAGCTGATGACGCGCGGCATCCTGAGCAAAGACACGCACGAAACCGTGGTGCGCTTCGCCCCGCCGCTGAATATCACCAAATCCGAAGTTGATTGGTGTCTGGAGCAATTCCGCGAGGTTCTGCGCGAGGTTGAGGCGGCGTAAGCGCCCTCCAATTCACATATTGCGGCACAGGCTTTGTTAACCTTTTTTTCCTATCCTGTTTTCAGGTAGGGAGAAACGGGATGATTTACCATTTGCATGAATTGCTGACCAAGATGGGCGCGCCCGAAGTGCGCGAGAAAAACCGTCTGCAATGGCATTATTGCGACGCGGAGAGCGGCGCGGTGGCAGGCTTCGCCGATATCCGGCTGGAGGCCGGCGGCGAGCGTCTGGTCGCCGAGCTGGAAGCGATGCGCAGCGACGAAGAAAAACAAACCAGCCCCGACCATGCCGACGAAGATAAATTCTATTTACTGGCGGAGCGCACGGCACGCCCGAATTATTTCCGCGTGCTGCATATCAGCTTTGATGGTGAGACCTATACCCGCCCGTCAAAAAGCGTTGTCGAGCTGGGCCTGAGCCTGTTTCACGCCAAGGCGCTTGATATCAGCATCCGCATGGTGGAGCAAAGCTTCAACAAGCAAGACATGCTGGAGCCGCGCGAAGAAAGCGCAGGCAGCCGCCTGATTTTATCGCCGCGTTTACACACCGCCGGCAAGCCAGCTGAAACTTTCGGTGTGGTCATCCCCTTCCGCCCGTGCAGTGTGTCGCTGAGCAGCCTTTGAGGGTTACTTAGCCGCCCGCGACCGTCATGCCTTCGATACGCAAGGTCGGGGCATCGATGCCGTATTTGAAAATCAAATCATTGGCGGGCGTCAGGCGCATCCACATATCCTTGATATTGCCGGCAATCGTCATTTCGCTGACGGGATAGGCGATTTTGCCATTTTCAATCCAGAAGCCCCGCGCGCCGCGGCTGTAATCGCCCGTGACAGGGTTGGCGCCGCTGCCCATCATCTGGGTCACGAAAAAGCCTTCGCTAATATCAGCAATCAGCGCATCGACGGAAACCGTGCCTGCCTGCATGTAAAAATTCGCCGCCCGCGGTGATGGTGGCGCGGAAGCCCCGCGCGCCGCATTGCCCGTCGTCTGCAAACCCAGCTGCCGCGCGGAGGCCAAATCAAGCAGCCAGCCCGTGAGCACGCCGTTTTCAATGATGCTGCGTTTTTGCGGCGCGACGCCTTCGGCATCGAAGGGGTGGGAGCGCATGCCGCGCTTCATAAACGGGTCATCGACAACGGTGATATCGGCAGCAAAAACCTGCTGCCCCATTTTATCTTTCAAAAACGTCGTGCCGCGTGCAACTGCGCCGCCCGAAATCGCCCCGGCGAGGGAGCCGATAATGCCCCCCGACACGCGGCGATCGAAAACGACCGGCAGCTGCTTGGTCTTGCCTTTTTTGGGATTCAGCGCCGCGACCGCACGCTCCCCCGCTGCGCGGCCGATGGCGGACGCGTCTTTAAGGTCAGACAAAAACGTCACGCTGTCGTATTCGTAATCGGTTTCCATGGCCATATCGCGCCCTGCAATCACGGATACCGACAGGCTGAAGCCGCTGCCCGCATAGCCTTGCGCGAAACCGTTCGTGGCCGCGTAATAAACCGCTTCGCTGCCCGTGCTGAATTCAGCCCCTTCGGAATTGGTGACGCCGTTTACAGCGCGCGCGGCATCTTCGGCGGCATCCGCCAGCTCGGCCATCTTATCGACGGAAATTTCGGCACTGTCGTACATATCCAGTTCGGGGAAGCTGGTGGCCAGCTGCGCGGCATCTGCAATCCCTGCGTATGAATCTTCGGGCACGGCGCGCGCCATGGCGACGGCACGCTCCGCCATCTGGCGCAGGGCGTCGGGCGATTTGTCGGACGACGATACAATCGCCTGACGCTTGCCCACAAAAACGCGCAAGCCCACTTCGGCTTCTTCGCTGCGGCTGAGAGATTCCGGCTTGCCAAGACGGCGCTGCACCGACACCGACGTTGAATCCGCCAAAACCGCATCCGCCGCCGTCGCGCCAAAACCCTGCGCGGTTTTCAAAAGCCCCTCAAGGGTATCGAGCATGTTTTTATCAACGATGGAGGTCATGGGCGCGCCTTTTTGTGTCTGTGTTTCAGCCTAGATGAAGTGCGCACATCCTAGCACAGCGCGAAAAGCGGCGTATAGCCACTTCCGTCCT
>DDBY01000080.1 GCA_002334985.1 Micavibrio sp. UBA2020 | reverse complement strand
CGCCCCCGAAGGGGACATCATTACAGATGAAAAGAACCCGCGCCGCGCCTCCATCTTCTTCGTCAACCTCGATAACGGCGAAAGTTTTTACAACTACATCACCGCACAAATCAGCGGCAACGTGATGATGATGGCGCGCGTGCAGGTGCCGCAGAACTTGCGCGAATACGCCAAATTCTTGCAAAAGCGTCTTGTCGACAGCTTCAGCCTGACCTACCCCAAGGAAGGCCCCATCGAGCCGCAGCGCACTTTTATGATGATGGACGCGGCCAAGATGAGCCTCCCTGAATCATGGGAAAACGTTGCGCAGAATTTCAAAGACATGAACCGCCTGAGCGTCCAGCTGCACAACAAAAACGCCACAGGCGGGGTTGACGGGTTTATCCAGATGCTGGGCGTGCGCCGCAACCGCGGCACCAACCTGATGAAGGAAATCGACGAAATTAAAAAACTGCTCGACACCCAGTTCAACCTCGAAGTGACCGAAATGGAAAGCAGCGGACAGTCTGTCGCCTATGACCGTTTCATTTTCAACCGCTATGAAGTCTACAACGTCGAAAGCCGCCGCATAGGCCAGAGCAAGCAGGATTTGCATCTCGTCGTTCTGGGTGACAAAGAATGGTATCTTATTATTTTTCTCATCACCATGCGCGAGCAGGAACGACTCTATGCATGGGCACGCAATGTGCAAACGCTCGAAGAAATCGTGCGCTCCATTCGTTAACACCACGAAAGCTGGCGTGAAAACGCAAGGATTCACAGACACTTGAACGGCGCCTGCGGGCGCCGTTTGCTTTTTGGACGTATCCGCGCAATAATGGCCTTCCCGTTAACAAACATACAGGCCACTAGATGACAAGCGACACAGGCTCCTCCGGCGACAGTAAACTCTCCGGCATGGAACAGATGATGCTCCGCGACCTTGAACGCGTGAAGCCGTCGAACGATACGATACTTCAGAATTGTGAACTTCTCCGCCGCGACCTCGCGCGTATGCGTGAAAATTCGGCCAAAGTACCGAAGCCCGCGCGTAACTGAGAAGCCTAAAGCAAAAACCCCCTGCCTTGCGGCAGGGGGTTTTGTCTTGGCCGAAGCCGCGATTAGACGGAGTAGTACATCGCGAACTCAATCGGGTGCGGCATGGTTTCGAATGCCTTCACCTCTGCATAGCGCAGTTCCAGATAGCTCTCGACGAAGTCTTTGGAGAAGACGCCGCCTTTGAGCAGGAAGTCATGGTCGTCGCGCAGGGCGTCCAGTGCCTCGCGCAGGCTGCCGCAAACCGTCGGGATTTCCGACAATTCTTCCGGCGGCAGGTCGTAGAGGTTTTTGTCCATCGCTTCACCCGGATGGATTTTTTTCTGGATGCCGTCAAGACCGGCCATCAGCATCGCGGCAAAAGCCAGATACGGGTTGGCAGCCGGATCGGGGAAGCGGACTTCCACACGTTTTGCCTTGGGGCTGGCCGCGAAGGGAATGCGGCAGGACGCGGAGCGGTTGCGCGCGGAGTATGCGAGCAGAACCGGCGCCTCGTAACCCGGCACCAGACGCTTGTAGCTGTTGGTGGTCGGGTTGGTGATAGCGTTCAGCGCCTTGGCGTGGCGGATGATACCGCCGATGTAGTACAGGCAGGTTTCCGACAGATCGGCATAACCGGCGCCCGCGAACAGCGGCTTGGCAGCTTTCCAGATGGACTGGTGAACGTGCATGCCCGAACCGTTGTCGCCGAAAACCGGCTTCGGCAGGAAGGTCGCGGTTTTGCCATAGGCATGCGCAACGTTATGCACGACGTATTTGTAAAGCTGCATGTTGTCCGCACTGTCAACCAGCGTGGAGAACTTGAGGCCCAGTTCAACCTGCGACGGCGCCACTTCGTGGTGGTGCTTTTCCATCGGCACGCCCATGCGCGCGAGAACGGAAGTCATCTCGCCGCGCATATCGTTGGAGCTGTCGATAGGCTGCACGGGGAAATAGCCGCCCTTCACGCCCGGACGGTGACCCATGTTGCCATGTTCATAGTCGGTGCCGGAGTTATAGGGGCCTTCCATGCTGTCGATTTCATAGGAGACTTTGTTCATCTGCACGTTGATGCGCACATCGTCGAAGATGAAGAATTCAGCTTCGGGGCCAAAGTAAGCGGTATCGCCCACGCCCGTCGCTTTCAGGTACTGCTCGGCCGCGCGCGCGATGGAGCGCGGGTCGCGGGAATACGGAAGCCCCGTCGCGGGTTCATACACGTCGCAGAAAACATCAAGCGTCGGCTGCGCGCTGAAGGGGTCGAGAACCGCGGTCGATACATCGGGCATCAACACCATGTCGGATTCGTTGATGGCTTTCCAGCCGGCAATCGAAGAGCCGTCGAACATGATACCGTCCGTCAGCAGGTCTTCGTCAACCGTCGATACATGCTGCGCCGTGTGCTGCAGTTTGCCGCGCAGGTCGGTAAAGCGGAAGGATACATATTCAATGTTGTGTTCTTTGATAAGCTTGAACAGCGGCGCGAAGTTCTGCTTTGCCTTTGCAGGCGCTTTCGCCACTTTCAGTTTTGCGTTGGTCTTTGCCATGTGTTTTCTCCTCTGGCCGTTTGGTTTGTTTGTCTGTGTGTAAAAGTCCGGTAGGTAGGCAGTCGTTTGAAAAATATATGCGGCCTAGATGGCCTGTTTGCCGCGCTCCCCCGTGCGGACACGGATGACGTTTTCGACGGGCAGCACAAAAATCTTGCCATCGCCGATACGTCCCGTTTGCGCGGCTTTTTCGATGGCCTCGATAACGTCATCGACCTGGCCGTTTTCGACCACAACTTCGATTTTGACCTTGGGCAGGAAATCGACAACGTATTCGGCACCGCGGTAAAGCTCGGTATGCCCCTTCTGGCGGCCAAAGCCGCGCACCTCGGTCACGGTCATGCCCTGTACGCCGACCTCGTGAAGGGCTTCCTTCACCTCGTCGAGTTTGAACGGCTTGATAATCGCTTCGATTTTCTTCATCGCGCCTGAATCCTGTGCGGGTTTTAAACGGCGCCTATGTTCGCAAATTGCGTGCCAGATTTTTAGCCACGCTAACATATTGAATTTTAATATAGTTCTATCGAAAGCGGCCAAAGCTCACGCCTAAAAAACACGCAATTGCACAAAAAATAGGCAATCTTTCATGGCGCGCCTGCCCGCACTCATATATGATGATGTCTATATGCTATGTAATGACCTTGACCCCGCGCGGCGGTTTCTGATAAAACCGCGCGGTGCCGAGGGGACTGAAGCCCGCTTTTGCAAGGTTTCGGAAAACTGGCATTCCTAAATGTGGCGGTCGTAGCTCAGCGGTAGAGCGCTTGGTTGTGGTCCAAGATGTCGCGGGTTCAAACCCCGTCGATCGCCCCACTTTCCCTTCAAATCTCTATCATCTGCTGCACGGTATCGCCTGCGTTTAGTCGCCGCTGGAATCGCCGTCCATAATCATGTTCTTTTCCGCCCATTCCGGCATAAAAAACGCCGTCAAAAATCCCCAAAGCCCGACCAGCAGCAATATTCCTAGCAAAACGGCGTGATACCACGGATGCACGCTGCCGCGCTCCACCACGGACTGCGCCGGATTGCGCGGGTTCACATAGCAATAGGCCTTTGCTCCCGGTTGCAACTGCTTCACGGGCCGGCGTATATCACGCAGGCGCTGGTTCGATAAATTATCAAGGCCAGACAGATAGCGTGTTCCTGTATATACCTCTCCGCCTACCTCGTAGCGGTATTCAAGGTCCAGCTTGTAATCCCCGTCCTGCTTTTTTATCCATTTGTTGCGCAGGATTTCACAGCTGACTTCCGCGTAGCGGTAACTGGCAAGACCTTCGGCATAAGACAATATGACAGGCAGCCCGCCCAAGCCGGCTATCGCCAGAAAAATGGTAAAAAATATGCGCTGGCCCAAAGCCTTTGTAATAGACGAAGTAATAGACATGGCCGCCCCCTGTTTCAGACATCCTAGACAATCAGCCGCAAAAAATCGGCAAATATTTTGCGCAGCCATGCCCCCTTCCCCTGCCATCTATAACCTGCAATACTTGCCCCATGTTCGAAATTCTGACCGCCGCCGAAATGAAAAAAGCCGACCTGGCGGCGATTGCCGCAGGCACGCCGGCGCATCAGCTCATTTCATCTGCCGCCGCGGGGCTTTCCGCAGCTATAGAAAAAAATGCACCGCCATGCCGTGTGCTTTTTTTATGCGGCGCCGGCAATAACGGCGCGGATGGCTTTGTCGCCGCGCAGATGCTTTCCAAACGTCCCGGCTGGTCGGTGCGCGTTGCGTGCCTTGTTAAAAAGAACGCACTCAAAGGCGATGCGGCAGAGGCTGCCGAAGCATGGGAAGGTACAGTTGAAAACCTGAATTCAAACCTGCCCGTGCATCAAACAGACCTCGTCGTCGATGCCGTTTTCGGCACAGGCTTCAAAGAGCAACTGCCGCCGGAGCTTGTCATCCTGTTCGACAAAATCCGCGCGAAGGGATTGCCTGTGGTTGCCGTCGATATTCCGTCGGGCATCAACGCCACCACGGGCGATATTGCCGAAGGCACCCTGAAGGCGGGATTGACTGTTGTTTTCTGCCGCAAAAAAATCGCCCACACCCTCGCCGCTGCGCACGCGTATATGGGGCGGCTGCATCTGGTGAATATCCCTATCGACGATGCACTGATTGCATCGCTGGGCACAGCGGCATTTGAAAATCATCCGGCGCTGTGGCTGGCAGATTTTCCCTTTCAGGCGATAGATGCGCATAAATACACGCGCGGCCATGTCACCGTTTATGGCGGCAGCCAGCGCACGGGCGCGGCCTGTCTTGCCGCCCATGCGGCGCAGGTTTCGGGCGCAGGCGTGGTCAGCATCGCCTGCCGCGCAGAGGCACGCACGATATACAGCCAATACCGCGCCAGCATCATGGTCGATACATGGGACAGCGCGGAGGATTTCAAAACCCAGCTGCGCGACGAACGCGCGAATGTCGCGCTGCTTGGCCCCGGCGGCGGGCATACGGGCGAAGACGCAGAACGCTTGCGCACGGCCACATTAAATACGCTTTCCATGCCCGGCAAAATCGCCGTGCTGGATGGCGATGTATTCAGTGTTTTTAAAAACGACCCCGACACACTTTTCAAATCCCTTGCCCCGCGCCACATCCTGACACCGCACGAAGGCGAATTCACGCGCCTCTTCGGCGATATCGCAGGCAGCAAGCTGGCGCGCGCCCGTGCCGCCGCCGCGCGGGCGAATGCGATTGTTATCCTCAAGGGGTTTGATACCGTCATCGCCGCGCCGGACGGCACCGCCGCCATCAACACCAACGGCACCCCGATTCTGGCGACAGCGGGCTCTGGCGATGTGCTGGCGGGACTCGTGGCGGGATTCGCCGCACAGGGCATGCCGCCCTTCATGGCGGCCCTTTGCGCCGTATGGCTTCAGGCCGATGCTGCCCGCCTGCACGGCCCCGCCCTGACGGCGGAAGATATTATTATCAATATAAATCAATCACTTAAAAACCTATTCGCCACAAAGCAAGAAAATAGCTAAAATTTTAAATAATTCCCAAATTATTTTTGGCTATGCTATAATTTAGAGATAAGAATGGGCTGAGGGTTTTTCATGC
>DDBY01000058.1 GCA_002334985.1 Micavibrio sp. UBA2020 | reverse complement strand
GCCTGCTCCGCCAATGGCGCGCGCATGACGATTGCCGTCAACGTTGGCGGCGACATCATCGGCAAAAGCAAACGCCCGGGTGACACCATCCCGACGGTGGCGGGTTTTGACCTGCTGAATTTCGAAGGGCCGCAGAACCTCGAAGAGCAAAAGAAAAAAGGAATTATTCAGCGCGTATTCCGCCGCGAAAATTCGGGGCCGAGCATTTTCGGCGTCATGGTTTCGTCCCTCAACATCGTGCAGGACCGCCTTGCCCGCTCCCGCCTTGCGGGCGACCCGCCGGACGTTTTGATTGTGCCGCGTATCGGCCATATCGGGCTGATGGAATTCGACCGCGCGGAAGAACTGATTGAAGAAGGCGAAGCCGCCGTCGAGCGCGCCATGCCCGACATCAAAGCCGCCTACGCCGTCCTCTGCACCGAATACGCGTCAGACACCGACGACGTCGCCGTGCAGCAACCGGCGCATGAATGATACAACTACCACGTTGTGCAATTAACAGATATGCCCATTCTCGAGCAATTCGTGTAGCGCATACGATTCAGTTGTTGCATCTGCTGTTGCTGCTGCATGTTATGCATGCTTTGGTTAAATGACTGTAACTCAGTTTGACGGCGCTGTTCTTCAGCGCGTTTCTCCAGCATCATACACTGCGCAAACTCAGGCGTATTCTTTTTAAACCCATAAGATAAGCATGCAAGTTTTAGAGGGTCGCACTCCAATTTTCGGCGTTTTACCTCTGCGGCAATTTTAGTTTCATTTTTGCCATCTGAACCCGACCAACCGGCATAGTTATAAGCGTTGCAAAGCTTATCGCTTTCAACTTGTTTTAATTGTTGCGCATCCATTTCAGAGAACTCTAGATACTCCGCAGTACCCACTGCACAGGCAGAAAGAAACATAAGCATAAGAATGCTAAAAAAATGTTTCATTCCAGCCATAGAGCTATTCCTTCATCCGTGCGCGTTCGCGTTCGCGCAGGGCGGCTTCGGGGGTTTGCCAGATGAGGCTGTCCAGCACCCAGTTGGGGCGGATACCGCCGTAGATTTGCGCCAGATGTTCCATCGCTTTGCGGCGCTGGTCGGGCGAGATGCCGGCCGGAAACGCGCTGCCATGAATGCCGGAGGTGATGAAAGCCGTATCCATATCGACCGCAATCGCGCCCGCGATGTCGTGCTGCAAAGAGTCGCCCACGACCAGCACGCGCGACGGGATGACACCTTCGAACAGCCCCTGTGCGTAGCGGAAAATGGTTTTATGCGGCTTGCCAATCAGATGCGCCATGCCGCCAAGGTCGTGGTAACGCTTGGCAACCGCGCCCGGCCCCACCGCACGCTCGCTGCCGTAAACCGTAATCATATCGGGGTTGGCGCAGATAGCAGGCAAACGGCGCACAACGGCTTTTTTGAATACGGGGTCGAGGTCTTCAAGCTTCGTGCCGTTCGGATCGAAACTGGTGATGAGAATGAACGATGCCTCGTCGATATCGCTGGTAATCTCGACATCAAGACCGTCCAGAAGTCCGCGGTCGTCGGCGCGGGAAATCAGGTAGCATTTTTTGCCGATATCCTTGAACGGCGGCTCTTTCTGCGCGCGCAGGCCTTGCCATGCAACCTCGCCCGCCGTCACTACCGCTTTGTACATCGAGGGTTTGATGCCGAGTTTTTTCAGACGCTCGATGTTATCGTCGGAGCGTTTGGCGGAGTTCGACAGGATAACCACCTGTTTCTTGCGCGCCTTGAGGTGATTGAGGCTGTCAATCACGCCGTCATAGGCCTGAACGCCGTTATGCAGCACGCCCCACTGGTCCATGATGAACCCGTCGTAGCTGTCCATCAGCTCGTAAAGCCCTTGGCAAAACGTCATCGTTGACATGCTGTTTTATCCCCTTTTGTATCTGCCTGTTGTGCCTGCGGCGCGGCAAAATGGGCGCGCAGGCGCGCGATTTCCGCATCGCGGGCGGCCGCATCGTACGGCACTTCCGGAATGTCATGCGCCCAGACAGGCTTCGGCCATGCGGCGTCGGTCTGATAGCGGGCGAAAATATGAATGTGAAGCTGCGGCACCATATTGCCGAGCGCGGCGGTATTGATTTTGTCGGCGGCATAAAGCGTTTTGAGCGCGCTTTGCGCACGCGCGATTTCGGACATCAGCAAAGACTGGTCAGCGGCGGACAGGTCGCAAAATTCACGCACCCCCTCGCGCATCGGCACAAGGTAAAGCCACGGCCAGTTTTTATCGTTTTTGAGGCACACGCGGCACAGCGCCCAGTCTTCGACATGGAACGAGCTGTCAGCCAGACGGTGGTCAAGTTCGAAAGTCACGCATCCCCCTTTGTGCATATCCGCCACCCCCGCCAAGAAGGCAGGCACAGCAACAAACATCATAGGCGATGAATAAGGCTATAAAAAAGCAAAAAAGCCGCTAAGATGATGGAAACCACCCGAGGGAGTGTTATAGAAAACGCCATGCGCCGTTCTGTCGTCATTTTTAGCGCCTTGGCCTGCCTGGCCGCGCTCTGTGCCGCCGCCGTTTATTTCGCGCGGCCGGATTTGCTGGCCAGCCTTTCCGCCAAAGGCGATACCCCCGCCGCGCAAAACAGCGCCGCCGCCGCAAAAACGCTGCCCGACGAGGACAAGGCATTTTATGCGGAACTCGACGCCATCGCCGCCAAGGGCCGCGCCGCCGCCGTGACCGCGCATATCCAGAAAAACACCCGCGAAAAACCGCGGCTGCTGGCCGTATCGCTGGACTGGGCGCGCGACAATTCGGTCGGCCAGCAGGATTTGCAAAAACTCAACGGCTATTACTATATGCTCTATAGCGACCTTGCGTTTATGGCGTCACAGGCGTTCAAAATTTCCGGCATGGATGCGGAATACAAGGACATGGTGCGCACGTCCTTTGCCAGCCTTCTGGCCTTTGACCTGCTGGCCGCCACCGATGCGCTGCGCTGCAAGGATACCAGCGCGCGCGAAGTGCGCGGGCATCTGGTCAAGCCGCGCTATGCGCTTCTGGACGATGCTTTTGACTATCTGGCGCCCGAAGATACCTACAGGCTTTTCTTTACCGTCAGCCGCGCCGAAAACGCCATGGCCGGCCGCCCGCCGAACAAAGAGCTTTGCGCGGACGGGGCGATTGGCAAAATGGCGCTGCTCAACGACCCCGGCACGCGCCGCGTTGATGTGGACAGCCCGGATATGCCCGGCGTCAAGCGCACGGTGCTTGTGCCCGCATCCGATTTCAAATTCACGCCCGAATATGTGACAGATACGGAATGGCAGGAGGCACGCACCCGCATGCGCGCCGCCGTGCATGAGTCATGGATTCAGCGCCAGATGAACCACAATGTGCGCAAATCACAAAGCGCACCTGCACCTGCGGCAGGCACGAACGGAACCACACCTTGAAACCGCAAAAGAAAAACTATCCCCCGATATTTCCGCAGCCCGCCGCCGCAGAAGTCACGCAAATTGCAGACGGTTTTTACTGGGCGCGGTTTTCGCTGCCATTTGCGCTTGACCATGTGAATGTCTGGCTGCTGGATGGCGGCGAAGACGGCATCAGCATCATCGACAGCGGATTTAACGACGCGCCCACGATTGCACAGTGGGAAGCGCTTTTTGCCGCAGCCCCGCTGAAAGGCCGCGCGGTGGAAAATTTGTTTTTCACCCATTTTCACCCCGACCATTTCGGCCTTGCCGGATGGCTGCACAATAAAACCGGCGCGCGCGTGCAAATGACGCCGGGCGAATGGCGCATGGTGCAATCGCTGACGGATGCGGACAATGTGGAGCGGCTGGAGCAGCTATACCGCCCATACTACAACCACGCGGGTGTTGCCGAAGATGTGCTGGAAAAACTTCTGAACCGCCGCATGGGATACCGCAGCGTTATCCACCCGCCGCCGCCGTCCATCGAAACTGTACATCCGGCGCAGACCGTCATACTGGGCGGCCGCGCGTGGCGCATCATTGGCGGCTATGGCCACAGCCCTGAGCATGCCAGCCTTTATTGCGCCGAAGAAAAACTGTTTATCGCGGGCGACATGGTGTTGCCGTTCATCACCCCGAACATCAGCTATTTCCCCGGCAACGCCCCCGGCCATGACCCCGTTAATTTATATATGGAAACACTTGAAGCCATCCGCGCCGAAGTGCCCGATGACGTGCTGGTGCTGCCATCCCACGGCATCCCCTTCCGCGGCCTGCACGAGCGGGTTGAGGATATTCTGGCGCATCATCACCACAGGCTGGATAAACTCTCCCAGGTCCTCGCGGAGGGCCCGCAAACGGGCTATGCGGCTATGCAGGGGCTGTTTGCCCACCGGCAGCTGAAATCCGGCGATGTTTTCTTTGCCCTTGGCGAAACCATCGCGCATCTGGTTTACGAAGTCCGCCGCGGCAATGTCGTTGAAAAGTTTGAAGAAAACAAAATCATCTATCAACGCGCCTCGTAAAACGCCTGATATTCAGCCAAAAAGCAATAATATTACGTCAACGCTTGGTTGACTGAAACTTTCTGGCAAATTACACTGCCTGATATTCATTCTCATTCACGCTAATGACCGGAGCCTGCACACCCATGGCCGAGAAAAAAGATTTTCTGTTCGACCCCGCCCGCAACCCGCTGTACCGCGACGATTACCGCCCGACGGAATACAAAATTCCCGCGGTCACGCTGGACATTGCGCTGGATGAAACCGAAACCGTGGTCAAAAGCCGCATCCACGTCACGCGCAACCCCGCCCTGCCCGATACCGGCGGCGCCTTGGTGCTGGACGGCGAAGGGCTGAAACTCAAATCCCTCAAAATCATCGAAAACGGACAGACGCGCGACCTCGACCGCAGCGAATTCGTGGTGACGGATAAAAACCTCATCCTCAAAAACCCGCCCGCGAAACCCTTCGACCTTGAAATCGTCACCGAAATCAATCCGACTGAAAACACGACACTGTCCGGTATTTACATGGCCGGCGATATTCTGTGTTCGCAGTGCGAGGCGCAGGGCTTCCGCCGCATCACCTATTTCCTCGACCGCCCCGACAATCTTGCCACATACGATGTCACGCTGACGGGCGAGCAGAAAAAATTCCCCGTGCTTTTGTCAAACGGCAACGGCGAGCCCGCAAAAACCGTCGATAACGGCGATGGCACGCACAGCATCAACTGGAAAGACCCGTGGCCGAAGCCGAGCTATCTGTTCGCTGTCGTCGCGGGTGACATGCACGTCCTCGAAGACACCTTCACCACCATGACGGGCAAAAAAGTCGATTTGCGCATTTATGTGCAGGACGGCTACGAAGACAAAATCAAATGGGCGATGGAATCCCTGAAACGCTCGATGAAATGGGACGAAGACCGCTATGGCCGTGAATACGACCTTGATTGCTTCCACATCGTCGCCGTTGATAAGTTCAACGCGGGCGCGATGGAAAACAAAGGGCTTAACGTATTCAACGTCAAATACCTTGTCGGCAGCCCCGAAGTTTCCACCGACGACGAGCTGATTGATATCGAAGCCGTCATCGGGCACGAATATTTCCACAACTATTCCGGTGACCGCGTGACCGTGCGCGACTGGTTCGAGCTGACGCTGAAAGAAGGCTTCACCGTTCTGCGTGACCGCCAGTTCACAGAGGATATGCACTCCAAGGAAATCAAGCGTATCGACGACGCCGTCGGTTTGCGTTCCGCCCAGTTCATGGAAGACGCCGGCCCGACGTCGCACCCCATCCGCCCCGACCGCGTGGAGGAATTCGACAACATCTATACCGGCACCATCTACGAAAAAGGCTCCCACGTTCTGGGCATGCTGCACACCATGATGGGCGAAACCACATGGCGCGCCGCAACGGATGAATATTTCAGCCGCTTTGACGGTCAAGCCGTCACCTGCGACGATTTCGTGGATGTGATGCAGGAAGTATCCGGCATCGACCTTACGCAGTTCCGCCAGTGGTATAACCAGTCCGGCACGCCTGAAATCAGCTATACAGGCGATTACGACGCAGCCAGCAAAACATACCGCCTGACGCTGACGCAAAACACCCCGCCCACCGCCGACCAGTCGGCGAAAGTGGCGCTGCACATGCCCATCGCCGTCGGCCTGATTGGCCAGAGCGGCAAGGACGTACCCCTCGCCCTTTCCACCGATGCCGCGGGCGAGGCCGCGCCGACGACGCGCGTGCTGCACTTGACCGAAGCCAGCCTGACGTTTGAATTCAAAAACGTCGATGGCCCCGTGGTGCCGTCCATCCTGCGCGGATTTTCCGCACCCGTCAAAGTCACGACGCAGCCGAGCGACGAAGAGCTTGTCTTCCGCATGGCGCATGACACAGACGGCTTCAACAAATACGAAGCAACCGAACGCCTGATGGTCAAAACCCTGCACAAGCTTATCAAGCAGGCTGAAAACGACCTGCCCCTGACGCTGGAGCAAGGGTTCATCGACGCCTATGGCGAAAACGTCAAGAACGCACTTGCGGGCGACCTCGCCTTCAACGCGCGCACGCTTGGCCTGCCGCCCTATAACATTATCATTCAGGACCTTAAAACCCTCGACCCCGATGCGGTATCCGAAGCGATTGATTTCATGAAAACCACGCTGGCCAAAACCTATGCGGAGGATTTCAAGAATATCTACACCGCCACCGCCGCACCCGCGGGCGAAGCGTATAACGTCGTGCCCGCACAGGTCGGCCGCCGCGAGCTGCATAACACAGCCCTCGGCTTCATCGGCAAGCTGGAAACGCCCGATGCCGCGCTGGATGCGGTTGCGCAATATGGTCATTCCAAAAACATGACCGAAAAGCTGGCAGCCCTCGGTGTTGTCACGCGCATGACCGACAAAGACGCGATGACTGTTGCCGACAAGCTTCTGGAAGATTTCTATGGCCGTTATAAAGACAACAACAACCTTGTCGATAAATGGCTGTCGCTGCAGGCAGGCCGCCCCGCCGACGGCGCACTCGCGCGGGTGCAGGAGCTGATGAAACACGAAGCCTACGACGCCACCAACCCCAACAAGGTTTATGCGCTGATTGGCGGCTTCACCGCCGGCAACCCTTCCGCTTTCCATGACAAGGATGGCAGCGGGTATAAATTCCTTGCCGATACCATCATCGACCTTAACGACGTGAATGCGAAAACGGCAACAAACCTTGCCAAACGCTTCACGCAGTTCAAACGCTATGACAGCGACCGTCAGGCATTGATGATTTCCCAGATGGAACGCATCATGGCCGTGCCGACGCTGGACATCGGTATCAAGGAAATCATCGGCAAGGCACTGGATACGGTGGAGAAAAAACCCACCAACGACAACGCCCGCAAAACCGCCCCCGCACGAAAGCAGGGTTAAGTTTCCGACATAAAAAAAGCGGCGGCTTTCGTTTTACGAAGCCGCCGCTTTTTTGTATCCGGTTTATATCAGCGTTTGTTGCCCTTCATATCAATTTCAAGTCCATCGTAAGCCGGACGGATGTCGGGCGGCAGTTCGTCGCACAGTGTTTTATAATCCATGTGCGTGGTCAGGACGGTGATATAGGTCATTTTGGGCTTCAGGATTGCCGCCCATTCCTTCACGCGCCTTAAATTCGCGTGGGTCATGACGGTTTCCTTGTTATAACTGCTGGCATCAACCACCCATGTTTCGATACCGCGCAGCGCCTTCAGCGACTTTTCAGGCATTTCGGCAACATCGACGCAATAGGCAAAATCACCAAAGCGAAAGCCGAGCGACAGACAGGTTGTATGGTCTTGTTCAAACGTTTCCACATCAATATCCCCGATGCGGAAACTGTCGTAATTGGAAACTTCGTGGCGGCTGAATGACTGCACATAAATGCCGTTGCTGCTGGTATTGAAAAGATACGGCCAGCGGCGGTCGATTTCGTCCAGCGTTTCCTTGTTGCTGTAAATCGGCATCATCTGGTTGTTGTTATAGGCCTGCACGCGCAAATCGTCGATGCCATTCACATGGTCGGAATGTGCGTGACTGATAAGCGCGGCGTCTATTTTCTTGATACCCACGTTGTTCAGCTGGTGGCGCAGGTCATAGCTGGCGTCAATCAGAATATTCGTTTTTTCAGACTGCACCAGAAGCGAGGCGCGGTTGCGCTGGTTCTTCGGCTCGCTTGGGTCGCAAGTGCCCCAGAAACCGCCTGCCGCCGGTGTGCCCAGCGAAGAGCCACTCCCTAAAACCGTAAACTTCATTTTTGTTATCCTTCTGGTTTGCCGGTTTGCAAAATCCGTCAGTTATCGGCCACGCGGGCGCGGTCGAACAGACGCAGAAAATTCTCGCCCGTATGGCGCACGACATCTTCGTAGCTGATGCCCTTCAAATCCGCGACCATGCGCGCGGTATGCACGACAAAGGCCGGCTCATTCCGCTTGCCGCGGTTCGGCACCGGCGCCAGATACGGGCTATCGGTTTCGACAAGAATACGGTCAAGCGGCGTGCGTTTGACGACTTCGCGCAAATCTTCGGACTTTTTAAATGTGATGATGCCTGAAAACGAAATGTAAAACCCGATATCAAGCGCCTGTTCGGCCAGCCATTGCGTACCGCTGAAACAGTGCATCACCCCGCGGGATTTACCCTGCCCCGCACCGCGCAGGATGTCGATGGTATCCTGCTCCGCATCGCGGGTATGAATGACCAGCGGCAAATCTGTTTCGATGCCCGCCGCGATATGGTTTTCAAAAACGCGCTTTTGCACATCGCGCGGTGCATGGTCGTAGTAATAATCAAGCCCCGTTTCACCAAGCCCCGCGACTTTCGGCAACTTGGCGAGCGCGACGATGTCGGCGGCGGTCAGCGCGACCTCGGCTTCTTCCGCCGCATGGTGCGGGTGCGTACCGACCGTGCAGTGGATATAGGGGAAAGCGTCGGCAACGGCGCGGATGCGGTCAAAGTTCGCAATCTGGGTGCAGATGGTCAACATCTGGCGCACACCCGCACTGCGGGCGCGGCCGACGATTTCGGCAACGCCTTCTTCGGCAAAATCCGGATAATCCAGATGGCAATGGCTATCGACCAGCATCAGGCGGTCTTTTCCTGCGCGGCAGGCTCCTCGTCCACAATACGGGGGAAGACGCCTTCGGGTTTGGGCAGCGCCGTGCCCGCCTGCAGCGCATGCTGCGTGCCGATATGCACAAAATCGCGTGCATCGGCGGGGACGGCCACTTGGTCAAGAATACGGTGTGCCGCCACCGGCACGAAAGGCTGCAAAATCAGGCCAAGGTTGCGAATGGTTTCCGCCAGCACATACAAAACCGTTTGCATGCGCGCGGTGTCTGTTTTCTTGAGCGTCCACGGCGCTTGCTCGTCAATATAGGCATTGGCGGCATTGGCGACGCGCACGATTTCTTCGAGTGCGCGGCTGAATTGCAGTTTTTCAAACTCCCCGCGCACGGCGACAAGCATTTCCTGCCCCGCATGGTTCAAAAGGGCGTGGTCAACGTCTTCGAGAATGCCGGGCTGCGGAACCTTGCCGTCGCAATTTTTGTTAATCTGCGACAGCGTACGCTGCACAAGATTGCCGATGTTATTCGCCAGCTCCGCATTGATACGCGCGGTCATTAGCGGCCACGAAATATCGCCGTCCTGCCCGAACGTCACTTCGCGCATCAGCGCGTAGCGGCTGGCATCGGCGCCGAATTTCTCCACCAGATTTTGCGGCGAAATAACGTTGCCGAGGGATTTCGACATTTTATTTCCACCCGTCAGCAAGAACCCATGACCGAATACCCGCTTGGGCAGCGGAATTTCCAGCGACATCAAAATCGCCGGCCAGTAAATAGCATGAAAACGAACGATGTCTTTGCCAATCAGATGCACATCGCAAGGCCAGTATTTTTTAAAGAGCCCGTTTTTATCTTCCGGATACCCAAGCGCTGAGATGTAGTTCAGAAGTGCGTCAATCCAGACATACATAACGTGCTTTTCATCATCCGGCACGGGAATGCCCCAGTTGAAACTGGTGCGGGAAATGGAAAGGTCTTTAAGGCCTTGCTTGACGAAGCTGACGACCTCGTTGCGGCGAAACGCAGGCTGGATGAAATCCGGATGGTTTTCGTAGAGGTCGAGAAGTTTTTGTTCATAGGCGGAGAGTTTGAAGAAATAGCTTTCCTCCTCAATCCACTCGACTTCGGTGCCCGTTGCGGTGCAGATTTTTTTGCCGTCTTCGCGCGTGCTCAGCTCGTCCTCGCCGTAGTAGGCTTCGTCGCGCACGGAATACCAGCCCGCATACTTGTTCAGATATATATCGCCCCGCTCCAGCAATTTCTTCCACGCGTATTGCGACGCCTTTTTGTGGTCGTCCTGCGTGGTGCGGATGAACTGGTCGTTCGAAATATTCAGGTATTTCGTCTGGTCGATAAACGTGGCTGCGATTTCATCGGCGAATTGCTGCGGCGACTTGCCCTTGGTCTCGGCCATTTTCTGGACTTTTTGCCCATGTTCGTCCGTGCCCGTCAGGAAATAAACGTCAAAACCGTCCAGACGTTTGAAGCGCGCCATCACATCCGCGCCGATAACTTCATAAGCGTGGCCAAGGTGCGGCGGCGCATTCACATAGGAAATCGCCGTGGTGATGTAGAAAGGCTGTTTGGTCATGCCTGCCCTCGTTTCGCGGCGCGCGCGGGCGCCTCTTGTTTATTTTTTCTTTGTCCGCGGACGGTCATAGCGCCAGCCCCGGATGGTTCGGATTTTGGAACATCTGGAAAGATGCGATTATGGCCTGCCGCTTGTCAAGATTATAAGAATCCACCTGCGCGAAGAAACGCGAGAGTTTTTCCCATGTATCTATGAAATGCTGCGGCGGATACAAACCGGCAAGCCGTTGAAAAACCTCGGCATCACCCGGCAATACATCCAGTATAGGCTCGCCCCGCGCCTGCAGCCGTGCCAGACGCGCGCACCAGCCGGTCATGATGCCGCAGGCGGTATCAAAGGAGCGTTCCGCCCCGAATTTGCCGAATTTCTCCGCAAGGTCATGCACCAGCAGCATATCAAGCTCCGGCAGCGTCGATGCGGCTTTGAGCAAATCCTGATAAAGCGCGATGCCATCGTCGGCGTGAAATTGCAGCGCACGGCCAATGCTGCCCTCGGCAAGTTTGGTCAGCATCGCTTTTTGCGCGGGCGCAAGCCCCGGCGCCATACGGTCGAGCAGCTGCGACATCTGCATATCGCCCAGCGGCGAGAGCGGCATCATGCGGCAGCGCGAACGTATCGTCGGCAAAAAGCCGCCGGGCTGCGCGGTTGTCAAAATCAGCACGGTTTTTTTCGGCGGTTCTTCAAGGATTTTCAACAGTGCGTTCTGGCTGCTCTGGTTCAAATACTCGGCGCTATCGACGATGACCACGCGCCAGCCGCCCTCCGCCGCCGTCTTGCGCAAAAACGGATGGATGCGGCGCACGGTTTCGACCGAAATATCGTTTTTCAAACGGCCGCGCTTTTCGTCGAACTCACGCTCCACCGTGAGCAAATCGGCATGACCGCCCGACAGCACACGGCGGAAAACAGGATGCTCCGGCGCGACATAAAGGCTTTCGGGCAGTGCGGCATCGCCAAACAGCCCCGCGCTCGCGCTCTCTGTCCCTTGCGACAGCAAAAAACGTGCAAGGCGGTAAGCCAGCGTCGCCTTGCCGATACCGGGCGGCCCTGCGAAAATAATCGCATGCGGCATACGGCCTGCGTTAAAATCTGCCAGCAGCGCCTTTTCAACATCTTCATGGCCGGTGCAATCGGGGTTGCTGCGCGGGGTCAGCTCTTCGGCTTCTGCGCTTCCGCCCGCGGCCTCGTCCGCCATGGATGCGGCGGCGTCCATTTCGGCATCGAGGTTTTCATCTTCGTCGTCAAACAGACTGCTAACCATGCATCGCCTCTTGCAGCGCGAGGCCGAAACGGCGCGTGACAATATCCAGTACATGACGGTGCACGGATTGAATATCCGCCGCTGCATCAACAACCACGCAGCGCTGCGGGTTTTGCTTGGCAATCGACAAAAACCCTTCGCGCAGACGGGTGTGGAAGGCAAGCCCCATGCGCTCGTACCTGTCTTCGGTGGACTCAGTCACATTCGCCGTCTGGCTCATGTGTTTCATTGACCGCGCGAGGCCGGCCTCCGGCTCGATGTCGAAAATCAATGTCAGGTCAGGCTGGAAATCGCCGGCGACAAGGGTATAAAGCTTTTCAATCAGCGCGGCATCCAGCCCCATGCCGTAGCCTTGAAAGGCGCGCGTAGAATCCGCAAAGCGGTCGGAAATCACCCACTGCCCCGCCTCCATCGATGGCCATATTTTATTGACCAGATGTTCGCGGCGGGCGGAGAACATCAGCATCGCTTCGGTCAGCGGGTCGAAATTGCCGCTGTCGCGCTGCAAAAGCAGGTTGCGGATACGCTCCGCCTGCGGCGTGCCGCCAGGCTCGCGCGTTGTGACGGCGTCAATACCGGCCGCAGCAAGCGCGGCGGCGAGCAGGCGTATCTGCGTCGATTTGCCCGTACCGTCGCCGCCTTCCAGCGTGATAAAAACACCTTTTGCCGCTGTCATGCCTGCACTTGCTCCGTTTTATTCAGACTGACCGAATAGCAAATAACGCGCGCGGTTTTTGGCGCGGCCGAAAAAGCCGAGGCGCTGCACATCCGCCCCCGCATAAAGCGCGGCCTCAATCGGTGCCTGCTGCGGAATTTCGATTTTCAGCTTGCCGACTTCGGCGCCTTTTTTCACAGGCGCAGACAGCGGCGTTTCATACGAAACCGACATACGCACTTCGCCCGTGCGCGCACGCGGCAGAACGACGCGCACGTCGTCTTTGACGACCAGCGGCACATCGGCAGATTTACCCAGCCAGACGCTGGCGCGGTCAATCGTTTCGCCCGCTTTCACCAGCGGCTTGCGGTCAAACGTGCGGAACGCCCATTCGAGCAGGCGAATGCTTTCCTCTTCGCGCTCCTTGGTGCTTTCAAGCCCGTTTACAACCATGATGACACGGTGCCCATCGCGGATGGCGGAGCCGATAAGGCCGTAGCCAGCCGCTTCGGTGTGGCCGGTTTTAAGGCCATCCGCGCCCGCGACCTTACCCAGAAGCGGGTCGCGGTTTTGCTGGCGGATTTTGTTATAGGTATATTCCCGCTCCGCGAAATAATGATAGTAGTCGGGAAAATCCGTGATGATGCGGTTCGCCAGAATGGCCAGGTCTTTGGCCGTCGAATAATGGCCTGGGTCGGGCCAGCCGCTGGCGTTTTTAAAGCTGCTGTTCGCCATGCCCAGCTGTTTGGCGCGCATGGTCATCGCCTCGGCAAAAGCCTCTTCGGTGCCGGCAAGACCTTCGGCCACGGCAATCGTCGCATCGTTGCCGGATTGAATGACAATGCCGCGGATAAGGTCTTCGACCTTCACACGGTCACCGACCTTGATGAACATTTTGGAGCCTTGCATGCCCCAGGCCTTTTCGCTGACGAGGATTTGGTCGTCCAGTTTGATGCGGCCTTTTTTAAGCTCTTCGAACAGCATATAGGTCGTCATGACCTTGCTCATCGACGATGTCGGCATTTGTTCGTCCGCGTTCTTTTCAAAAAGAATAACGCCTGTTTCAACATCGACGATAATCGCCTGTTTGGCCTTGGTTTCCAGCTGCGCCGATGCGGGCGCGGACGTCATGAAAATAAAGGCAGCAGCGATAAGCGCCGCGGTGCGTGGCAGTTTAAACATTGTTTTTCAGTCCCTCGTGTGTATCACGCCCTGTCGGCGTTTTTGTTGTTGTTTCGTCGTTTAATCAGTTTTTCATCATGCGCGCGCCGTCGGCACCCGCGCGGATAACGGCATCCAGCACGCGGTCGGCTTCATCCACGCTGGCAATCGGGCCGACGCGCACGCGCCAGAATTGCTTGCCGCTGACAGTGACGGGCGTCACCTGCACGCTGCCAAGGCTTTGCAGTTTCTTGCCCAGTTTTTCCGCGTTATCCTGAACGGAGAAAGAGCCCGCCTGCACAAAAATACCCGTCGGGCGCACGGCTTCTTGCGTGACCACAGGGTCGGGCATGAAATGGCCGTTTTTGAGCTGGCCGCTGGCCATGGGCGCTGAACCTGCGGTTTTTTGTTCTTCCATCTTCAGGTTTTTCATGAAAGTTTCATCGCGGCCTGCATCCGGCGCAGGCTTGGCAGCCTGCACGGGCGCACGCGCCGCGCTGTCGTTGTTCCAGCCGCGGGCATTGCGTGCACCCGGCGCGGTCAACTCTTCCACCGTAATCGTCGGGGTTTGCAGGCTTTCGGGCAGAAATTCGGCATCGTTGCGTAGCGTTGCGTAATTATCGCCGCGCGACGACGATACGGGCGTTGCCGCCACGCGCGTCGATACCGGTGTGGCGACCGTAGCCGCAGGCGCCGTTGCGGCGGCAATTTGCGTCATGTTCATGCGCGATGTATCC
>DDBY01000002.1:6872-9441 GCA_002334985.1 Micavibrio sp. UBA2020 | reverse complement strand
CGCTGCACGTCATCTGCATGGCGCGACAAAAACAAATCGATGCCATAGGCGCGCAGCAGGGAGGATTCAACATTCTTGCCGCCCGTCAGCGCGATGCGCGCGATATCCAGCTTGTGGTAATCCAGTGAATAGCGGGCGCGGATGCCGGTTTCGATGTTGTTGCGCGAAATCAGGGCAACCTCGACGCGCGGGCGCTCGCCGGGTGTGTTGATGGACAGCAATTTTTCAATGACGTGAAAGGCGGTGCCCGGTTTCATCGGGTCGCGGCGGCGTTCGAACTGCAAGCGGCGATAGGCATCGATGCCGCCATCGACATAGGTCGTATGCTCTTCGCGCAGGTCGAAAAGGGCGGAGGTCGAAATGCCGATGGTCAGTGGTTTATAAGCCATCAAAAACGCCGGAGGTTGACATAAATTAAAAACGCCACATCTCATTCATAACCGATTTTGTCCGGAATAAAAAGCACTCCAAAAGGCGTTTTGGCAGGATTGATTTGTCGCAAGGGCTGTTTTGGGGTAATTTTATAAGGCATATCTGTGCAAACAGGGGTAGCCAAGGGGACGGGCGGCGCATGACGCTGAAAGCCGAACATCTGGTGGAGCTTGTCCGCCGGCATCTGCCGGAGGCCGAGGTAACCGCCGAAGACATGCGCGGCGACGGGGCGCATTTCGCGCTGACAGTCGTTTGCCGCGAATTCGAGGGGCTGAGCCGTATCGAACAGCATCGCAGGGTTTACGCTGCGTTATCAGGGCATATTGTGGATGGCGGTCTGCATGCCGTGCAACTGACAACGCGCGCAGGGTAAGAAGAGCGGGTGAAAGAGGGATTGGGGATAATGATTTTCAACGAAAACGAAGCGGTGTTCGAGCGTATCCGTCACGACATCAGCAGCAACGACATCGTGCTTTACATGAAAGGCACGGCGGTATTTCCGCAGTGCGGTTTTTCCGCCGCTGTGGTGCAGGTGCTGGAAAGCCTCGGCCTTGCGTTCAAGGATATAGATGTGCTGGCCGACCCTGCGCTGCGTCAGGGGATTAAAGAATTTACCAATTGGCCGACGCTGCCGCAGCTTTACATCAAGGGCGAATTCATCGGCGGTTGCGACATCGTGCGCGAGATGTATGCCAACGGCGAGCTGCAGGCCGTTTTGCAAAAAGAGGGCCTGCTGGAATAAAAGCTACGCTGCGTCTTTTTTCGCCGTACGCAAAGCCCCCAGCAAAAACAGCAAATACAGAAAAACGAAGTAGTACATAAAGACTTCGTTCATTTCACTGGCGCGGTTGTATATTTCTGCCAGCCCCAGTTTTTTTGCCCATTTCGCCGCATGCGCCAGCACGGCGCAAAGCGACGTCCAGAACAGCGCATCGGGCGGATAAATCGCATTGAAACGTGCAGGCAGCGCGGCAGGGCGGAAACGGCGCACAAACGGCAGAATAAGCCCGCCCACAATCACGCCAATCAGCAGCAGCAGCCGCGGTTTCTGGTCAAGCCACGCGGAGGTATTATGCAGGTTGGTTTCACCCTGGTCGTTAATGGCCTGCCAGTGTTCCGGCGTTTCCCATTTGAAAAGATGCTGGCCATAGCTGATTTCCTCAAGCCCGATATAAAGACTCCCCAGCATGCCAAGCGCAACCCAGAGCGCAAGCCACGGTTTTCCCTTGCAATACCGCAGGCACGCCGCACCCAGCCCCGCCGCGCCAAGCGCGATAATCCATTGCGGGGTTTCAAGGATGCCATTTTCCGCATAGACCCACGGGCTTGCGTGTTCCTTGCCCAGATAAGGGTTGATGAGGGCGACAGCGACCAGCAAAATCAGCGGCGCCCACATCCACCAGAAACGGTGCAGGGTATATTTATTTTCTGTCAGGAACATGGCTGTCTCCTCCGGACTCGGGCGCGCGGCTCAATTTTAAATATTCGGGCGTTATAGGCCTGCGGCCGCGCCCGTGCAATATCGGCGGGGCACGGCAGGCGGATTTCCCAACGGCCTGTTGCAGGCAGGGCACAGGGGCGATTTTATAAGTATTTGATATATATAATTAAGCCGGCTTTTGCGCGCTGCGCTGTTGTGCGCGGAAACGGTGCCAGTCTTCTTTTTTCAAAAGCCATTCCTCGCTCTGGCCGAGGGCGGGGTCAACATGCTCGGATACGCGCGTGCCCAGAAAAACCGCGCCTGTCTTTTCCTTGATACGGCGCGAGGCGATATTGCCAAGCGCGTTTTCCATGTGCAGTGTGTCGCGCCCCATGACATCGAACCAGTAATCGTTGACGGCGGTTGCCGCCTCGGTCACATAACCGTTGTTGTGATGCGCGCGGGCAAGCCAGAAGGCGCGCTGGCCTTTTTCCGCGTGCGGGCGCAGTTCGATGGAGCCTATCATTTCATCCGGCGCGGATTTGAGCGCGATGGCCCAATAAACCACTTTGTCCTGCGTCTTGATGTGGTTGATAAATTTTTCCGACCCGTCATCGGCATAAGGATGCGGAAAGGACTTGGCAAAATTGCGCACAATTTCCCAATCCTTCATGCATTTGTTATGCGCGGGCGCATCCGATAGCTCGACAGGCCGCA